>WGAH01000861.1 GCA_015489145.1 Deltaproteobacteria bacterium | reverse complement strand
GTCGACGTAGCGGCGCACCGGCCCCTCCTCCGGGTCCTCCACCGGCGATCGCTCCACCCGGGCCTCGGCCTCGCGGTGGGCGGGGCCGAGGCCCGGGTGGAGCGATCGCCGGTGGAGGACCCGGAGGAGGGGCCGGTGCGCCGCTACGTCGACCGGGGCGTGGCGGGCCTCGCCATCGAGGTGGACCTCGCCGCCGGCGACCGCCTGCCGCTCGCCCTGACCCCGGGGGGGCCGGGGCCGGTGGCGGTCTACCTGCTCGCCGGCACCGACGCCGTGTGGTCCCTGCACGCCGCCGGCGAGCTGCGCTACACCCACTACTACCAGATCCTCAACCAGGTCGAGAACCTCGACTGGGCCGCCGAGGTGCTCGAGGACCGCTGGTTCACCTGGAACCAGCCGCCGGGCTGGAGCCCCGTCCTCGCGGTGGCCGGACTGCTCGCGACCCCCGACCTGCCAGGGGGCAACCTGCTGTTCCTGTGGGTGCTCGCGCTGGTGGGCCTGAGCGGCGTTCGCCTGCTGTCGCTCCTCGCCCCCTCGGCGCCGCCGCTCGCCTGGCTGCTGCCGGCCGGCATGGCGGCGGCCCACGGCCTGCTGATGTTCGAGCCGGCGAGCACCAACTTCCCCGACAGCCTCTACGCGGCGGCCCTGGTGGGGGTGGGCATCCAGCTCGCCGGACGCCGGCGCGGCGGCTTCGCGGCCCTGGGGGTGGCGGCCCAGGCCCTGCGCTGGCCGGGCACGGTGGCCGCCACCCTCCTCGCCGTGGCCTGGCGGGCGTTTCGCCGGGAGGCGGTGGCCGGGGGGCTCGTGCGCCTGTGGGCGGCGGTGGCGGCGCTGGGGCTCCTCGCCTTCGGCCTCGCCCGCTTCGCGCCGGGGGTGGACCCGGACATCGCCGACCTCGGCTTCATCCTGTGGTTCGAGACCTTTCCCGAGCACTGGCACGGAAACGCCGATCCCGCCGCGCTCCTGGCCCGGGTGCCCCACTTCTACGCCCTCTGGGCCGCCTACACCGGCGGGGGCATCGCCGTGGCGGCGCTCCTGGCGGCGTTCGCGCGACCCTCGCCGGCGCGGGCGGGGGCCCGGGCGCTGCTGGCCGGGGCCTTCGCCTACAGCCTGCTGCTCTGCACGGTGGACCACCACCCGACCCACTACTTCCTGCCCCTCGTGGCGTGGACCGGGCCGGCGTTGGGGGCGGGGCTCGCCGCGAGCCGGTCAGCTTGGGTCCGCCACGGCCTGGCGGCCCTCTGCCTGGCCGGGTTGTGGATATTCTTGTGGAAAGGTGTGGTGTAGACGATGACGTGCGGATCGGGCGGTACATCGGTGAAACGGACGAGCGTTTCCCAGGGGGGGGAAGGGGGTTTCCCGCCTGGTTTTCCACAGGCTTTTCCCGCCTCGCCGCGAACCGGTGGACAACCGTGACGCGGCTGTGGATCCTCGGGGCGTGGCTGGCGCTGTCCCTGGCCTGGATGGCCGGGGATCGGCTGGTCGAGGACGGGGACGAGGCCGGACACGTCGGCGCCGCCGAGCTGTTCGACGCCCGCCTCGACCGGGGCGAGGTCGCCGGCTTCCTCGACGACGCCTGGCGCGGCGATCTCGGCGAGTACCCGCCCCTGGTGCCGGCGGTGGTGGGCCTGGCCTGGCACCTCGCCGGCCCCGGGCAGCCCTCGCGGTTGCCGGTGCGGGGAGTGAACCTGGTGGGCCTGCTGCTCGCGGCCTGGGCGACGGGGCGGCTCGCCCGGGAGCTGGAGGCGGCGGCGCCGGGCGAGAGCCGGGTGGTGGCCCGCGGGCGGGCCCGCCGGGCCGAGGCGGCGGCCTTCGCCTTCGTCCTGGCCCTGCCCCTCGCCAACGGCCTGTCGCGGCACTTCATGCCCGAGGGCTGGCTGGTGGGGGCGGTGGCGGTCGCGGTGCTCCTCGCGGCGCGGGCCGGCTCGCGGCCCTCGGCGGGGCGGGCGCTGGCGCTCGGGCTGGGGCTCGGCGCCGGGCTGCTGGTCAAGCAGACCTTCGCGCTCCTCGCCGCCCTGCCGGTGCTGTGGGCGGGCCGGCGGCAGGGTTGGCGCTGGCTGCTCACGGCGCTGGCCGCCGGCGCGGTGGCGGGGCCCTGGTACGCGCGGCACCTCGCCGAGCAGGCCGCCTACCTCGGGCGGTCGGCGGCGCCCGAGGCTCCGGCCCCGTGGGCGGCCGTCCTCGCCTACTACCCGGCGGTGACCGGCTGGGTCGGCCTCGGCCCGGTGCTGAGCCTGCTGGCGGCGGCGGGCTGGCTGCTCGCCCTTCGACGGCGGCGGGGCGGCGACCCGGCGGCGCGCGCCGCCGCCCTCCTCGGCCTCGCCTGGTTTCTCGGCGGGCTGGCGGTGCTCACCCTCGTGCCCAAGCGCTACCCGCGCCTCATGGCCCCCCTCGCGCCCGGGGCGGCGCTGGCCTTCGCCGCCGCCTTCGCGCGCCTGCGCGCCGGGCCGGGCCTCGCGGCCGCCGGCCTGCTCGCGGCCTTCGGCTGGCTCGGCTGGGCCTCCTGGCACCCGGTGCCGCCGCCGGGGGCGGTGCGGGCGCTGCACGCCCGCTGCATCCAGACCTGGCTGCGTCCGCCGGTGGACGACGACCTCGGCATCGGCGCCGTCGTCGACGCCGCCCGCGCGGCGCCTCCGGGTCCGGTGGCGGTGGTGGACGGCCCGGCGATTCCCTGCGCCGTGCAGACCACCCACGACTGGGCCTGGCACCTGGGCCCGGCCCTGCGCCGGGCCGGCGGCGAGCGGGAGGTGCGGACGGTGGCCGACCCGGCGGACGCGGCCGGCGCGGCGGTGGTGGTGGACTGGCGTCCCGAGGCCGCCGCCGGCGAGGTCGTGGCGGTGCCGGCGCTCGGGCGGGTCTTCCGGCTGCGGGTGGCCCGCCGCTGAGCCGGCCTTTCCGGGCGGTCAGATCACCGTGTAGATGAAGGGCAGGACCGGGGAGCTCTCGGCGAACAGGATGAAGGCCACCATCAGCGCGAGGACGATGATGATGGGGGTCATCCACCACGCCTTGTTGTGGACGATGAAGTCGAGGAACTCCCGCGCCAGTCCGCGGTTCTCGTTGGGGATCATGTCGGACATGCGCTTCTCCGGCCGCTCGGGCGCCCTCCCCAGCCTACCACGGCGCCGCGGGAGCGTCCGCCGGGATCACCACGGGCGCTGGGCCCGGCGCAGGTCCTGGCGCGGGGCGGTCACCGGCCGCCAGGCCGTCGTCGCCTCGGGTCCGCCGAGCCCCCGCCGGTAGCCCCCCCGGCCCCCGAGGCGGAACCACAGGGCCACCGGCGGCAGCGCGATCGCGTAGACGGCGGCCATCAGGATGAAGGACACCGCCGCGTTGATCGCGTGGACCACCCGCTTCCAGCCGCGCCAGATCGCCTTCATCACCGCCAGCATGCGCGCCTCCGGGCCGGCCCGGCTCGGGCCGGCCGCCGCCCCCAGCCTCCCCCGTC
>WGAH01000860.1 GCA_015489145.1 Deltaproteobacteria bacterium | reverse complement strand
CCTCTTCCGCGAGGGGCCCCGGGCCGCCAGCCCCCTCGCCTTCCAGAACTCGGTCAACAACGCCCCGGCGGCCACCCGGCCCGGGCGGGCCGGGTCGGGGGCCGTCCACCAGCGCCCCTCGCCCCGGGGCCGGCCGGCCCTCAGGTCGTCGAGGAGCGCGCCCGCCGGCTCGTCGCCGCCGGGCACCCACAGCTTCGCGTCGAGGATCACCGCCACCGGCTCACCAGGATGGCGGCGTTGTGGCCGCCGAATGCGAGGTTGAGGGACACGGCCGCCTCCAGGTCCACGTCCTCGACGCGGGTCGCGAGGTTCACCCCCGGCATGGGCCGCGCCGCGCCGACGTGGGGGGGCACCCGCCCCTCGGCGACGGCGAGCACCGTGACCACCGCCTCGACGGCCCCCGCCGCCCCGAGGGTGTGGCCGAGGGCGCCCTTGATCCCCGACACGCGGGCCCGCGGGAACAGGCGGCCGAGGAGCTTCGCCTCCACCGCGTCGTTGAGCGGCGTGCCGGTGCCGTGGGCGTTGACGTAGCCGACGGTGGCCGGGTCGCGGTCGCCGAGGGCCGCGCGCAGGGCCCGCTCGGCCTGGCGGCCCTCGGGGTCGGGCGCGGTGAGCCGCCAGGCGTCGGCGGCGTTGCCGTAGCCGTCGAGGAGCGCCAGCGGCCGGGCGCCCCGGGCCAGGGCGGCGTCGAGGGGCTCGAGGAGCAGCGCCCCGGCCCCCTCGCCGATGGACAGGCCCCGTCGATCCTCGGAGAAGGGCCGCGCGCCGTCCGGGTCGACGAGGCCCAGGGAGCCGAAGCCGTGAACCGTGGTCGCGCAGCGGGCGTCGGCCCCGAAGGCCAGCGCCGCCCGCGACCTGCTCCTCGCCGGCCGGGCGCGGGCGAGGCCGACGGCGACCGTCCCCGAGGTGCAGGCGGTGGAGGCGCTCAGGCGCGGCCCCCGGGCGCCCAGGGCCCGCGCCACCCGCCGCGCCGGCCGGTCGAGGAGCTGGCTCCAGACGAAGTGCTCGGCGTCGTCCACCCGCCCCTCGCGGGCGCGCCGCCGCCACGCCGGCTCGGCCAGCGCCATGTCCGCGGCGGTGGTCGCCCCCACGACCGCGAGCCCGTCGCGATCCTCGAAGCCCGCCAGCGCTTCCCGGGCCGCCCGCAGGGCGAGTTCGCTGGTGGTCGGCGCCCCGGACACCGCCCCGAGAGGCCCCCGGCCCTCCCCGTCGGGGTGGGGGGCCAGCCCGCTCCGCCCCGCGCAGAGGGCGGCGAAGGTGCTCGCGGCGTCCGCCCCCAGGGCGGTCACGGCGCCGATGCCGGTGACGGCGATCCTCACGTCAGCTCGCTCCTGCCGGGGGCTCGACATTATCCCCGGCGCGCGCCGCCGGCGCCCGGCCGACCAGCAGCACGTTGCTGAAGGGCGTGCCCTCGGCGCAGGGCCGGACCTCGACGGCCAGGCCCGCCGCCGCCATCGCCGCCTCCAGCTCGGCGCGGGGGCGCAGGTACACCCCGAGGCCCCGGTGCCGTCCCACCGCGACCATGAAGCGCTCCGACCACGCCGTCAGCGCGCTTCGCCACCCCGCCCCCGCCTCGGCGTCGCGCACGAGGAGCGTCCCGCCCGGGCGGAGGGCCCGGGCCATGCGCCGCACCAGCGCGTCCTGCTCCGCCGGCGGCAGGTAGTGGAGCACGTCGAGGCAGGCGAGGACGTCGGCCGGCGGCAGGCCCGCCTCCCGGGCGTCTCCGCCCTCGAGTCGCACCCGGGCCTCGCCTTCCAGGGCCGCCCGGGCGAGGGCCAGGCGCCGCTCGTCGTGGTCGAGGCCCACGAGATCCAGCCCCGGACGCCGCTCCCGGGCCAGCGCCAGCAGGTAGCCCTCGCCGCAACCGAGGTCGACGAGGGTCCCCGCCTCCGGCAGCAGCGCCAGCACGGCCCGGTAGACGGGGTCGCCGGCGACTTTGCCCCGCGCCCAGCCCTGGTTCCACCGCCCGGGGTAGCGGGCGGCGACCCGGGCCACGACGGCGGGGTCGAGGCCGTCCCTCACGCGGCCCCCTCGGGCTCCGGGCCGCCGCGGGGGTTGGCGAAGCCCCAGCCCCGGGCGTCCACCTCCGCCGCCAGCTCGTCGACGGCCCGGACGAGGGCGGCGTGGGCCCGGTTCGAGAGGGCCCGCGCCGTCGGCACCCCCGCCGGGTCGATGGGCGGCAGCACCCGCACCGCGATGGGCGCGTACAGCCGCCAGGGCCAGGCCGAGCCCTTGGACAGGGTGTGGTGCGCCCCGTAGACCGCCACCGGCAGCACGGGCACGCCGAGGTCGAGGGCGATGCGAAAGGCCCCGCGCCGGAACCGCCTCGGCCGCCCGTCCGGCGAGCGCGTGCCCTCGGGAAAGAACAGCACGCTCGTGCCCTCGGCCAGGGTGCGGCGGCAGGCGGCGAGGGTCTCGTCGAGGTCCGGGCCGAGGCCGGCGCGGGCGAGGGGAATCTGGCCGGACAGGCGCATCATCCAGCCGAGCACGGGCACGCGGAACAGGGTGGCCTTGGCGACGATGCGGAGCGGCAGGGGAAGACCCATGCAGGCCGGGATGTCGAGGACGGAGCTGTGGTTGGCCACCAGCACGTAGGGGCCCTCCCCCAGGTGCTCGAGGCCGTCGCGTCGCACCGGGAAGCCGGGCTCCAGCGCGAACAGCAGCCGCCCCCAGAGCTGCCGCAGCACCCAGAGGCTCACCCGGCGCCGGGGGTCGAAGGGGCGGGCGAGGAGCTGCGCCGCCGTGCCGACCACCAGGGTGAGCGCCGAGACCGCCAGGAAGATCGTCCAGGCGACCAGGCCGTAGACGTACCGCACGAGGAAGCGCCGGAGCATGAGGCAGGCTAATCCGACGCCGTCCCCGCGGCCCTCGCCCGCGGCCGCTACCCTGCCCGCCATGCCCCCTGCTCCCGGCCGGTTCCTGCTCGGCGGCGCGCTGGGCCTCGCCGCCCTGGCCGACTTCGCGCTCCTCGCCGCGCCCTCCCTCGCCCCGACCCTCGGGGGGCTCGGCGCGCTGGGCCTCGCAGCCGCCGTCGCCGCCGGCAGCGCCGCCCCGGGGCTCCAGACGTGGGGGCCGGCCCTGTGCCGCGGCGACCCGGCGCGCGGCGCCGTCGCGCTGAGCTTCGACGACGGCCCCCACCCCGAGCACACCCCCCGGGTG
>WGAH01000859.1 GCA_015489145.1 Deltaproteobacteria bacterium | reverse complement strand
GGTCGCCGGCGGCGGGGTGCGGGCGGTCGGGGGGGACGCGGTGGACGCGAGCGATAATCCACCGGAAAACGGCGAAATTACGAGCCCTCCCGCCTTGGACGTCGACCCGTCGGCGCGTTAGGTCGAAGGTTCATGCCTCCCGCCCGCGACCGGGCGGCGGGCGCCCCTCGCGACCCCGAGGTCCCATGCTCCCCGAATCCCCCGGAACCCCGGACGAAAGGCCCCGCGACGAGGCGGCCGCGGCCGAAGCCGCCCCGGATGCCGCGGACTACGACGCCTCCAGCATCACCGTCCTCGAAGGGCTCGAGGCGGTCCGCAAGCGCCCGGCGATGTACATCGGCTCCACGGGGCCGCAGGGCCTTCACCACCTGGTCTACGAGGTCGTGGACAACTCGATCGACGAGGCCCTCGCCGGCTTCTGCACCCGCGTCGAGGTGGTGCTCCACGCCGACGGCTCCTGCTCGATCCTCGACGACGGCCGGGGCATCCCCGTCGATACCCACCCGAAGTACGGGCGTCCGGCGGCCGAGGTGGCGCTGACGGTGCTCCACGCCGGCGGAAAGTTCAACAAGAAGTCCTACGCGGTCTCCGGCGGCCTGCACGGGGTGGGCGTGTCCTGCGTCAACGCCCTGAGCGAGTGGCTCGTCCTCGACGTGTGGCGGGACGGCTTCCACTGGCGGCAGAGCTACCGGCGGGGCGTGCCCGACGGCGACCTCGAGCGGCTCGAACCCTCCGAGCGGCGGGGCACGCGGGTCCACTTCCTCCCCGACGCGCAGATCTTCCAGGAGACCACCGAGTTCAGCTACGAGGTCCTCTCCCGGCGGCTCCGCGAGCTCGCCTACCTCAACCCGGGCCTCCGCATCGTCCTGCAGGACCGCCGCGACGATTCCGGCGAGGAGTTCTACGCCGAGGGCGGCATTCGCAGCTTCGTCGAGCACCTCAACGAGGCCCGGCAGGCGCTCCACCCGCAGCCGATCTACATCTCGGGCGAGCGCGACGGCATCCGGGCCGAGCTGGCGATGCAGTGGACGAGTTCGTACGCCGAGAACGTGCTGAGCTTCGCCAACAACATCAACACCGTCGAGGGCGGCACCCACGTCAGCGGCTTCAAGGCGGGGCTGACGCGCACGATCAACGCCTACGCCGCCAGCCACAACCTGTTCAAGAACCTCAAGGCGAGCTCGATTTCCGGCGACGACGTGCGCGAGGGCCTCACCTGCGTGCTCTCGGTCAAGATCCCCGAGCCGCAGTTCGAGGGCCAGACCAAGACCAAGCTCGGCAACTCCGAGGTCAAGGGCCTCGTCGAGAGCATCGTCGGCGAGCAGCTCGGCTACTTCCTCGACGAGAATCCCTCGGTGGCCCGGGCGATCATCGGCAAGGCCATCGACGCCGCCCGCGCGCGCGAGGCCGCCCGCAAGGCCCGCGAGCTCGCGCGCCGCAAGAGCGCCCTCGAGGGCGGCGACCTGCCCGGCAAGCTCGCCGACTGCCAGGAGCGCGACCCGGCGCTGTGCGAGCTGTACCTCGTCGAGGGCGACAGCGCGGGCGGCTCCGCCAAGGCCGGGCGCGACCGGCGCACCCAGGCGATCCTCCCGCTGCGCGGCAAGATCCTGAACGTCGAGAAGGCGCGCGCCGACAAGATGCTCTCCAACGAGGAGATCCGCACGATCATCAGCGCGCTGGGCACCTCGATCGGCGCCGAGTACGACCCGAGCCGCCTGCGCTACCACCGCGTCATCATCATGACCGACGCCGACGTGGACGGCAGCCACATCCGCACCCTGCTGCTCACCTTCTTCTTCCGGCAGATGCCGGAGCTGCTCACCGGCGGCCACCTCTACATCGCCCAGCCGCCGCTGTACCGGGTCAAGAAGGGGCGCAAGGAGGTCTACCTGAAGGACGACGCCGCCCTCGAGCGCTTCCTCCTCCAGCGATCGGCCGACTCCCTCGCCGTGCGGACGGCCGCGGGCGAGGAGCTCGACGGGCAGGCCCTGATGGACGCCGTCGGGCAGGTGCGCCGCTACGTCTCCCGCGTCGACCGCATGGGGCGCAAGGCCGTCCCCGAGGTGCTGGACGCCTGGTTCGCGGAGCGGCTCTACCGCGAGGATCTCGCGGATTTCGAGCCCGTCGCCGACCGCCTCCGCCGCCGCCTCGAGGCGATCGAGCCCGACCTGCACGTCACGAGCATGGAGTCGGTCGAGGAGGACGGCCGGCGGCAGGTCCGGGTCCGCACCCTGCGCGACGGCGCCGAGCGCACGACCCGGCTGTGGGTGGGCGACGACGGCCCCGACAGCCTCATCGCCCAGGCCGAGGCCCTGCACGAGCGCCTGCCCCTGCCCATCGAGGTGGTGGGCCAGCCCGAGCCGGTGGCGAGCTGGCGGGTGCTGCTGCGCCTGCTGCTCGAACGCTCGCGCAAGGGCTACGACATCCAGCGCTACAAGGGCCTGGGCGAAATGAACCCCGACCAGCTCTGGGAGACGACGATGGACCCGGAGCGCCGCACCCTGCTGCGGGTGGAGGTCTCCGACCTCGCCGAGGCCGACCACATCTTCAGCGTGCTCATGGGCGACGCGGTCGACCCGCGCCGGACCTTCATCCAGACCAACGCCCTCAACGTCCGCAACCTCGACATCTGATCCGACGGGCTATCGTGTGCCGGGTCGCGGGCCGGACGCCGCGATCGGGAGGGCGATGCGATGATCGGTGGCTGGCTGGTTCTCACCCTCACGGCGCGCGCCGCCGTGCCGATGGACCCCTTTCCCGAGTGCGGCGAGCCCGACCGGACGGACCTGTGCCCGCCGGACCTCGGCACCGAGTGGGAGCTGCTGAGCTACGTCCCCGAGGCCTGGCAGGCGAACCTGCGGCCGGAGGAGGTCGAGCTCGGCACCGGGTCCTGGGCCGACCGGGCCTGGCGCACCACCCCGGGGCGCACCGACGTGCTCATCGCCGTGCTCGACAGCGGCATCAAGTGGGACGAGGGCTCGCTGCTCAGCAAGCACTTCCTCAACGCCGGCGAGCTGCCGCTGCCCCAGGACGCCGCCGGCAACGAGATCCCCGACGGTGACCTCGACGGCAACGGCGTGTTCAACATCGACGACTGGGCCGAGGACCCGCGCGTCGACCCGACCGACGGCGACGACGCCGCCGACGGCGTGCTCGACCCGAGCGACCTGATCGCCGTGTTCTCGGACGGGGTGGACGACGACGGCAACGGTTTCGTCGACGACATCAGCGGGTGGGACTTCCTCTGGAACGACAACGACCCCTACGACGACACCCGCTTCGGCCACGGCACCGGCGAGGCCCGGGGCGCCGCCGCCGAGGGCGACGACGACGACGGCAGCATCGGGAGCTGCCCCAACTGCATGGTGATGAGCGTCCGCGTCGGCGACAGCTTCGTCGTCGACGGCCAGAACTTCGCCAGCGGGGTGCTCTACGCGGTGGACATGGGCGCCAGCGTGGTGCAGGAGGCCCTCGGCAGCATCAACCACGCCGACTACGCCGACGCCGCCATCGGGTACGCCTGGGAGAAGGGGGCGCTGGTGGTCGCCTCGGCCGCCGACGAGAGCAGCTTCCACGCCAACACCCCGGGGCGGGCGGCGCGCACCCTGTACGTCAACGCCGTGCGCCCCGACGGCGACGAGGAGGACGCCACCAGCTTCCTGGCGCTGTCGGCCTGCACCAACCACGGGCCGCGGGTCGTGGTGAGCGTGCCCGCCGGGAGCTGCTCCTCCGGGGCCACCGAGCGGGCCAGCGGGGTGGCGGGGCTGCTCTACTCGGCGGCCCTCGATGCGGGCACCGCGCTGTCGGCCGGCGAGGCCTGGCAGCTCTTCGCCACCACCACCGACGACATCGACCTGTCCGACGACCCGGAGATGGACGAGCCGGAGCCCCGCTACTACCCGACGGCGCCGGGCTGGGACCGCTACACGGGCTTCGGGCGCATCAACGCCTGGCGCTCGGTGAACGCCGTGCTCGACGGGGCGATCCCGCCGGTCCTCGAGCTCGACGACCCGGACTGGTTCGAGGTGGTCGACCCGGATCGCCAGCCGCTGGTGGAGGTTCACGGCGCCGTGCGCGCGCCCCGCGCCGGCGCGGTGAGCTGGACCCTCGAGGCCGGCTGGAGCGAGCAGCCCGGGGAATTCGTCGAGGTCGCCAGCGGCACCGGCGAGGCCGACGGCCTGCTGGCCGAGTGGGACCCGACGGTGCTCGCCGACCTCGACCCGGCCGCCGCGGCGCCGACCTGGGACGGCAGCGAGGACCAGGTGGCGCGCGAGGACGACCTCGGCCGCTTCGCGGTGACGCTCCGGCTCACCGCCACCGACGACGCCGGCGTCTCCGCCGAGCTGCGCCGCACCTTCTTCGTGCGAAGCGACCCGGACGTGCTCGACGGCCTTCCCCTCGACCTCGGCTCGTCGCTGGAAGCCTCGCCGCTGCTGGTGGACCTCGACGGGGACGGGGTGCTCGACGTGGTGCAGGCGACGAGCGGCGGCGAGGTCCACGCGCTGAGCCTGGCCGGCGGCGAGCCCGCCGAGCTGCCGGGCTGGCCCTTCCAGACCGAGCTGCTCGCCGAGTGGACGGGGGAGGGGGCCGGCAGCCTCGCCGAGGCGCCCGCCGCCGACGCGGTGGAGCCGGGCCGGGCCTCGGTGGTCGCCTCGCCGGCCGCCGGCGACGTGGACGGCGACGGCCGCCCGGAGGTGGCGGTGGCCACCCTGCGCGGCGCGGTGCACCTCCTCGACGCCGAGGGCTCCGAGATGCCCGGTTTTCCCGTCTACCAGGACCCGGCCGGCGCCACGGACCCGGACCACGTCTGGGACGAGGCCTTCCTGTCCTCGCCGGCGCTGGCCGACCTCGACGGGGACGGCGACCTCGAGATCGTCATCGGCGGCCAGGACCAGCAGCTCTACGCCTGGCACCACGACGGCACGCCGGTGGACGGCTTCCCGGTGACCTTGATGAACGAGATCGGCGCCCGCATCGTGTCCTCGCCGGCCACCGGCGACCTCGACGGGGACGGGGCCGACGACGTGGTGATCGGCACCAACGAGGTGGAGGGCGCCCTGTGGGGCCTGCTGTGGGCGGTGAGCGGCGCCACCGGCGAGGTGCTGCCCGGCTGGCCGGCGCGCGTCTTCGACATGGACGCCGAGATGCTGCCCTACATCGGCACCGGCAACCCCAACGGCCCGGCGCTGGGCGACGTGGACGGCGACGGGGCGCTGGAGGTGGTGGCCCACGGGGTCGGGGGCCCGATCTCGGTCTTCGAGGCCGACGGCAGCGAGCTGGCCGAGGCGGCCCAGGCCGCCTTCGGCGCCGACGCGAACGTGGACAACGCGAGCATCCTGCCCTTCATCGACTCGCCGAGCCTCGGCGACCTCGACGGCGACGGCACCGTCGAGCTCGTCTCCTCGGCGATCGGCTCGGGGCTGGCCGAGGCGATGGCGCGCGAGGCGGTGCGGGTCCGCATCGACCACGCCGTCGGGGCCTGGCACGCCGACGGGAGCTTCCTCGACGCCTTCCCCCGCGTCGTCGAGGACATGCAGTTCCTGATGAACCCGACCCTGGCCGACGTGGACGGGGACGGCTCGCTCGAGATCCTGGTCGGCAGCGGCGGCTACCTGATCCACGCCTTCTCGGTGGACGGCTCGGAGCCGGCGGGCTGGCCGCGCTTCACCGGGCAGTGGACCCTCGGCGCGCCGGCGGTGGGCGACGTGGACGGCGACGGCGCCCTGGACGTGGTGGTGGGCACGCGCTCGGGCTGGCTGTGGGCCTGGCGCACCGCCTCCGACGCCGGGGCGCGGGTGGCGTGGCAGTCCTTCGGCCACGACCCGCGCAACACCGCCAACCTCGAGACCCCGCTTCCCGAGGGCTACTTCAACTTCGACGCCCCCGGGAGCGACGGCGCGAAGGACGAGGGTCGCGGCTGCGGCTGCGGCGCGCTGCCCGGCGCCCCCGGCGCCGCCTGGTGGCCGGCCCTCGCCCTCGCCCTGGCGGGATTCCGGCGCCGGGACGGGAGTCCGCGCCGGAACCGGCTATGAGGAGGGGGAGCGCATCCCGAGGAGAACCGTGCGGCGCCGGGCCCGAATCGCCGGACTGGGGCGCCACCTGCCGGAGCGGGTGGTCACGAACGCCGATCTCGCGCGCCTCATGGACACGAGCGACGCCTGGATCCGGGCGCGCACGGGCATTCGCGAGCGCCGCTGGGTCGAGGGTGAGGTGGGAGCGAGCGATCTGGCATTGCCGGCGGCGCGGGAGGCCCTGAAGGCGGCCGGCGTGCGCCCGACCGAGCTCGACCTCATCATCTTCGCCACCCTGTCGCCGGACATCACCTTTCCGGGCTCCGGCTGCCTGCTCCAGGCGAAGCTCGGCTGCGCCACGGTGCCGGCCCTCGACGTCCGCAACCAGTGCACGGGCTTCCTCTACGGGCTGGCGGTGGCCGACGCCTTCATCCGCGCCGGCACGATGAGCCGGGTGCTGCTGGTCGGCGCCGAGGTCCACTCCACCGGCCTCGACCTGAGCGACCGGGGGCGGGACGTGTCGGTGCTGTTCGGAGATGGCGCCGGCGCCGCCGTGCTCGTCGCCTCCGAGGACGGCTCGGGGGTCCTCGGCACGCGGCTTCACGCCGACGGCAGCGAGCACGAGCTGCTGATGATCGAGGCCCCGGCCAGCCGCCACCACCCGCGCATCGACCACGCGATGATCGACGAGGGGCGGCACTACCCGCGCATGGACGGTCGGGGGGTCTTCCGGCGGGCGGTGAGCCGGGTGCCGGAAGTGCTCCGCGAGGTGCTCGACGCCCACGGGCTCGCGCCGGCCGACATCGACCTGCTCGTGCCGCACCAGGCCAACCGCCGCATCAACGACGCCGTGGCGCGCAAGCTCGGCATCCCGGAGGAGCGGGTGGTCCAGAACATCGATCGTTACGGCAACACCACGGCCGCCTCCATCCCGATCGCCCTGTCCGAGGCCGTCGAGGAGGGGCGCCTCCGCTCGGGCGACCTGCTGGCGATGGCCGCCTTCGGCGCCGGGCTCACCTGGGCGGCCAGCCTGGTGCGGTGGTAGATGGGCGTCGCCGAGCTGCTCGACAAGAAGCTCGTCCTCGTCACGGGCAAGGGCGGCGTGGGCAAGACGACCCTCGCCGCGGCCCTCGGGCTGCTCCACGCCGAGGCCGGGCGCCGCACCCTGGTCGCCGAGGTGGACGTGCTCCACCCGTCGCTGCCGGCGGTGCTCGGCGGCTCCGGGGGCTACGAGCCCGAGCCGGTGGCCCGGCACCTCTCCACCTGCAACATCCTCTGGCGGCGGGCCCTGGAGGACTGGCTGGACGAGACGGTGCCGGTGCAGCGCCTCGTGCGCCTGGTGCTGCACAACCGCATCGTGCAGCTCTTCCTCGACGCCACCCCCGGCGTGCGCGAGACGGTGATCCTCGCCCGCATCCACTCGCTGGCCGAGCGCTTCGACCGGGTGGTGGTGGACCTGCCCGCCAGCGGCCACGCCGTCAGCATGCTGCGGGTGCCCCACATCGCCCGCACCCTGCTCCCCTCGGGGCCGATTCGCGAGCGGTCCGAGGCGGTGCTCGCGCTCCTCGGCGAACCCGACACCGCCTGCGCCCTCGTCGCGCTGCCCGAGGAGATGGTCGTCAACGAGACGGTCGAGCTGGTGGGCCGGCTGGCCGAGGCCATTCCCGAGCTTCGCCCCTGGGGGGTGGTGCTCAACCGGGCGAGCCCGCCCTCCCTGTCCGACGACGAGCGCCGGCTCCTCGACCGGCTGCGGGCCGCCGTCGAGGAGGGCGGGGTGTCGGCGGCCGGCGCCGAGCTGGTGGCCGCCGGTCGCTGGGAGGCCGGGCTGGAGGAGGCGACCCGGCGCGCCCTCGACCGCCTCGCCGCCGAGGTGGACCTGCCGGTGAGCACCCTGGTGCGCCTGGGGGCCGAGGGCGGCTGGGGCGAGGGCGACCGGGTGGTCCGGCAGGTGGCGCGCAGCCTGCGTCGGCAGGCCCTGCGGGAGGCGGCGCGATGAGCCTCGCCGCCCTGATCCGCGAGCGCCGCCTCGTCGTCTGCGTCGGTTCCGGCGGCGTGGGCAAGACCACCACGGCGGCGGCGCTCGGCGTGCAGGCGGCGAAGGCGGGCCGCAAGGTGCTCGTGCTCACCATCGATCCCGCGCGGCGCCTCGCCAATTCCCTCGGGATTCCGCGCTTCGGCAACGAGCAGGTGCGCGTCGACCTCGCCGGCCCCCTCGGCGTTCCCCCAGGCGGCGAGCTGTGGGCGATGATGCTCGACAACCGCCGCACCGCCGACGACCTCATCGCCCGGGTCGCGCCCACCCCCGAGCGCCGCGACCGCATCCTGAACAACCGCATCTACCGGGCCATCGCCGACAACATCGCCGGCAGCCAGGACTACATGGCCACCGAGAAGCTCTACGACCTCAGCGTCTCGGGCGACTACGACCTGGTGGTGCTCGACACCCCGCCGGTGAAGAACGCCCTGGACTTCCTCGAGGCCCCCGGGCGCCTGGCGCGCTTCCTCGACCGGCGCATCATGCGCTGGTTCCTCACCCCCTACGACGAAAAGCGCGTGTTCGGGCGGCTGATGCTCGGCACCTCGGCGGTGGTCTTCCGGCTGCTCGGCGTGATCTTCGGCCGGGAGTTCCTCGCGGAGCTGAGCGAGTTCTTCTTCCAGTTCCGCGACCTCTACGACGGCTTTCGCGAGCGCCACGGGGCGGTGGAGCGCCTGTTCCGCGACCCGGGCACCGCCTTCCTCGTCGTGTGCTCGCCCGAGGCGCCGTCGGTGGAGGTCGGCGGCTTCTTCCTGCGGGAGCTCGCCGAGCGCGGCATGCCCTGCCCGGGCGTGGTGATCAACCAGCGCCACCGGGTGCGGCACGCCGGGGCCGACCCGGAGGCCGAGCTCGGCGCGCTGGCCCGAGCGCGGGCCGCCGACCTCGCGCCGCACACCGCGCCCCGGCTCCTGGCGCGCCTGGGGGCCGCCCACGGCCGCCTCGCCGCCCTGGCGGCGGCCGAGGACGCGCGGGTGGGGCGCCTGCTGGCCGAGCTCGCTCCCGGGCAGCGCGCGTGGTCGGTCCCCCGCCTCGAGGGCGAGGTCCACGACCTCCGGGCCCTCGACCGACTGGGGCGGCTCCTGCTCGCCGCCGAGGCGGAGCGCTGGCCGGCGGCTCCCCCGGGGGAGCGGCTATAGTTCCCCACCACCCGTCGGGGGGCCCTCGCGGCGCCCGGGAGGACCACATGCTCGGCTTGATCGCAGCCACCCTGATCGCCGCCGCCCCGGCGCGGGCCCAGCAGGTGGCCCTCGATCCCCTCAACCGCGTCCACGCCGGCGTTTCCGCCGTCCAGCAGGGGGGGCTGGGCCTCATGGCGGGCATGGACTCGCGCATGACCCGCGTCGTGTCGGTGGACGTGGGCGGCTTCCTCAGCGCCAACGCCCCCGCCGCCCCGGTCGTGCCCGACGGCGGGGACTACGCCGACGCCATCGTGCTCCGGCACGCCCTCTACGTCGCCCCCGGGCTGCGCGTGCCCCACCGCTACCGCAAGGGCCTCAACTGGGACTTCACCGTCCGCGCCGGCTTCGCCGCCGCCTGGTCCCAGGACGCCAGCGCCGACCACGACCGCCTCACCGACCCGGCCCTGCTCGGCGGCGCCGGGCTCATGCTGCGGGAGCGAGACTGGGGGCTGCGGGCCAGCGCCCGGGAGCTCTACTTCAAGCCCTGGTCGCGCCTCGCCCGCGAGG
>WGAH01000858.1 GCA_015489145.1 Deltaproteobacteria bacterium | reverse complement strand
GTGACGGAGTTCACCGCCGAGCGGTGCGGCTACTACTGAGAGGCCGCATGGCAGGTGTGGGCCAATCGGGCGCCACGATCAGCCCAGCAGCATGCCTCGCAGCGAAGAGTCGACATCGCCGGACCAGGTCTCCATCTCGGCGCGCGCGCGGGCTCCCCGCATTTCCATGCACAGGTGGCGGGCCCGGACCCGCACGATCACAGAGGCCGGCTCGATGCCCTGGCGAATGGCGTTCGCGACATCTCGAGTGAAGCGTTCCTGCACCTGTGGGCGGTGGGCAGCCACCTGCACCACTCTGGGGAACCAGCCGAAACCGGCGATGCGGTCGCGGGGCAGGATGGCGATGTCCACCGTGCCGAAGAAGGGCAGCAGGTGGTGGGCGCACAGGGAGTGGAAGGCGAGGTCGCGGACGACGAGGGGCTCGCGGGAGCGGGTGGCGACGGGGGTGAGCGCCGGGAGCGGCTCCGGCGCGAAGCCGGCCATCAGCTCGGCGAAGCGGCGGGCGGTGTCGCGGGTCTCCGGGTCGTCCTCGCGCACGATTCCCAGGAGCTCGAAGGCGCGCTGGAGGTGGTCGGCGGCGTCCATGAACCGGGCCTAACCGGGTGCGGCGGTTAGCAGGGAGGCCATGCGACGCGCCCGCGGCTACGCCCCCTTCGCGACCTCGCCGGCCCAGGATGCCCTGCTCGACCGCGTCCTGGAGGCGGCCCGCCGCGCCGGCCCCGGCGATCTCGCGGTTCTCGACCTCGACGGTTGCCTGTTCGACACCCGGCCGCGGCAGGTCGCGGTGCTCCGGCGCATCGCCAGCCGCGAGGGGTGGACCTGGCCGGCGCGGGTGGAGCCGGAGCACATCCTCGACTGGGACCTGCGCGCCACCCTGCGCCGGGCCGGGGCGCCGGAGGCCTGGCTGGAGGCCCGCTACGACGCGCTTCGCCGGGCCTGGTTCGATGGCTTCTTCGCCGACGACGCGCCCCTGCTCGACCACCCGATGCCCGGCGCCGCCCGGCTGGTGCGGGCGCTGGCCCGCCACCTCGGCCTCGTCTACCTGAGCGGCCGCCACGAGGGCAACCGCGCCGCCACCCTGCGGGCCCTGGCCCTGGCGGGCTTTCCCGGCCCCGAGGGCGGGGCGCGGCTGGTGCTCCAGCCGGGGCGCGGCACCGACTACGCCGCCTGGAAGCGGCAGGCCCTCGACCGCATCGAGGGCTGGGGGCGGCCGGCGCTGTTCCTCGACAACGAGCCGGACAACGTCAACCTGTTTCGGGAGCGCTACCCGGAGGCCCTCGTCGTCTTCGTCGAGACGGACCACTCGGCGCGCCCGGTGGAGCCGGCGGCGGGCATCCCCTGGCTCCGCGGTTTTCTCCGCACCGGCGACGTCGCGGGTTGAGGCCGCCGGCCGGCCCTCGGCCTCACAGGGCGAACTGGAGCACCAGGCCCCCGGCGGCCAGGCCGGCGAAGGTCCAGGTGCTGGCGGCGAGGACCTGCTGGGTGCGGAAGGCCGCGTCCACTTCCTCCGCATCGGTGGCCCGGCGCATGCGGCCGTCCTGGTAGAGGGCGCCGAGGGCGCTGCCGCCGGCGAGGAGCGCGCTGCCGCCGGAGAGGGCCAGCCAGGTGACCCGGTGGCGGCGCGGCGGCGCGGGACCGGCGACGGCCACCGGCGGCAGGGGGGGCACCTCGACGGCCACCGGGGCGGTGGGCGGAACGGCGACGATGCGGCCGAACACCACCGCGTCGTCGGGCGCGAGGAGCTGCACCAGGTGCAGGCCGGCGGAGGTGGGGGCGGGGAGTTCCCGCTCGGCGCCGTCCACCGCCGGGCGGTAGCCGGGCGTCGCGCCGTCGAGGCGCAGCTCCCCCGCCACCGCGTCCTCGGCCTGCTCGGCGAGGATCGCGTCCCGGGCCTCGCGCATCTCCCCGCCGAGGGCCTCGGGCCAGCCGTCCGGGTCCAGGCGGGCGGCCGTGGCGAAGGCGAGGCCGGCGTCCTCGGGGCTGTCCTCGATCACCATCCAGGCGCCGAGGGCCGAGAAGTGCCGGGCGAGGAGCGCGGGGTCGGCGGGGGAACAGCCGAGGCTGGCTTCGACCCGCCCGGAGAGGTCCGGCATCGCCTCGATGCGCCCCTCCGAGACGGCGGCGATCTCGGCCTCGACGAGGGGAGCGGCGTCCTCGCAGGCGGCGCGGGCGGGCGG
>WGAH01000857.1 GCA_015489145.1 Deltaproteobacteria bacterium | reverse complement strand
TCCACCACCCCGTCGCAGTCGTTGTCCGCCCCGTCGCAGACCTCCACCCCACCCGGGTACGCGCTCGCGTCGCCATCGTCGCAGTCCGTGTCGTCCGAGACGTAGCCGCTCGGCTGCTCGCAGGCCGTCACGCTCGCGGCCGCGTCGCCGTAGCCGTCGCCATCGGCGTCCGCGTACCAGGTCGCGCCGTCCACCGGGTCCTCGTCGACCTCGCCGTCGCAGTCGTCGCCGGTGTCCGCGGCGCCGCCGTCGGTCGCGCCGGTGTCGACCGCCCCGCCATCGCCCGCGGACCCGCCGTCCGCGGAGCCGCCGTCGGCCGCGCCGCCGTCGCCCGCCGGGTCCACGGTGCCCACGTCGTCACCCTGGTAGGAGAGGCGCTGGAAGCAGGCGGACAGCAGCAGCAGGCTCAGGGGGGGGCGCATGGACTCCTCCGGGGGGGGCCGCGGGGCTCGATTCCGGGTATCGGATCCGCGCCCGGCGGCACCGCCGTTCCTCCGCCGGGCGCAGGGCCTCGGCGACCCCCGAGCATACCGGAAAGGCGCCCGCCGGGGCAGGCGCTCGGCGCCGCCGCCTACTGCGCCTCGACCGGAGCGTCGGTGAGCACCCGGAACTCGACCCGGCGGTTCGTCGCCTTGTCGGCGGCGGTGCGCTCCTCGACCAGCGGCCGCGACTCGCCGTAGCCGACCCACTCCAGGCGATCCGGGTCGATCCCGTGGTCGACGAGGTAGGCGACCACCGCCTTGGCCCGCCGCGCCGACAGGTCGAGGTTGTACTCGTCCGAGCCGTCCGAGTCGGTGTGGCCCTGCACCTCGATGCGCAGGTCGGGGAACTCCTCGAGCACCGCCACCGCCTCGTCGAGGACCGGGTAGCTCGACGGCTTGATCACGTCGGAGTTCACCTCGAAGTTGATGCCGCGGATCACCCCGGTGAACTTCTTGATCTGCTCGGGGGCCTCGTCGGGGCAGCCGTCCTTGTCCTGGTAGCCGTTGAAGGTCTCGGGCTGGTCGACGCAGTGGTCCACGTCATCGCCGATGCCGTCGCCGTCGATGTCGTCGTCGGGGCAGCCGTCGTCGTCCTCGATGCCGTCCGCGTCCTCGGCATCGTTCGGGCAGCCGTCCTCGTAGTCGTACAGCCCGTCGCCGTCGTTGTCGTCGTCGGGGCACCCGTCCGCGTCCTCGAAGCCGTCCACGTCCTCCGGGTCGTCGGGACAGCCGTCGTCCACGTCGAGCACGCCGTCCTCGTCGTTGTCCTCGTCGGGGCAGCCGTCCGTGTCGTAGAACTCGTCGACATCCTCGGGGTCGTCGGGGCAGGAGTCGCTGGCGTCGGGAATGCCGTCGTGGTCGCTGTCCTTGGCGGCGCCCCCCGGCCGGAAGAACAGCCCGCCGGTCAGCTCCCAGTCGAGGAAGGTGTCGGGGATGTCGCCGTGGGGCTCGGTGCCGAGGTTGGCCATCGCCCGCAGGTCGGCGCGCAGGTACAGGGCGCCGGCGAGGTGCACCCAGGCCCCCGGCCCGAGGTTGAGCAACAGGTCGGCGTCGGGGTTCTTGTAGTTGCCGTAGTTCTCGCCGGTGGGCGACTGGCTGGAGACGGTGTCGTCCGGGCGGCGGACGTGCTTCCAGATCAGGCCCGGGCCGAAGGCGACGAAGGGCTCCACCGCCGCGCCGGGGGCCAGCGAGAACAGCCCGTTGAACCGCGGGGTGAGCGCGTCGTAGCCGTGCCCCCAGGTGCGGGTGAAGCCCTGCGCGAAGCCGAGGTCGGCCTCCAGCGTCCAGCGCGGGTCGAGCCGGTAGCCGAGGCGCGGCACCACGGTCCAGGTGGAATCGAGGTTCTCGGAGGGGTCCATCCAGACCCAGCCGAGCCCGAGTCCGGCGGTGAAGGAGCCGGCCCGGGCGGGGGCGGCGGCCAGGCCCAGGACCGCAAGGGTGAACATCGCCGGGACGCGGCGCGAAAGCAGGGACACGGAAACCTCCAGGTGGGGACCCGCCGTGCGGGAGCCCGCCTCATAGGCCATTTCCGCCCCCCGCGAAAGGCCGGGGAAAGCGAAGCGTCATCGACCGGCCGGCGGCCGGACCGATCAGGGGTCCGACGCGGTGCCGTCCTCGATGATGTGGAACTCGACCCGGCGGTTCACCGCCTTGCTGTCGGGCCCCTTCTCGGGCACCAGGGGGCGGGACTCGCCGTAGCCGACCCACTCGAGGCGCTCCGGCGGCACCCCGCGGCCGATGAGGTAGTCCACCACCGCCTTGGCGCGGCGGGCCGACAGGTCGAGGTTGTATTCCTCGGAGCCGTCGGAGTCGGTGTGGCCCTGCACCTCGATGCGGAGGTTCGGGTACTCGAGGAGCACCGCCGCCGCCTCGTTGAGGATGTGGTAGCTGTCGACGGTGATCTCGTCGGAGTCGACCTTGAAGTTGATGCCCTCGATCACGCCGGTGAACTTCTCGATCGGCGGGGGCTCGGGGGGCTTCTCGTCGGGACAGCCGTCCTGGTCCTCGAAGCCGTTCCAGGACTCCGCCGCGTCGGGGCACACGTCCTGGTAGTCGGTGATGCCGTCGTGGTCGTTGTCGTCGTCGGGGCAGCCGTCCCAGTCGTCGAAGCCGTCGCCGTCCTCGGGGACGTTGGGGCAGCGGTCATCCACGTCGAGGACGCCGTCCTTGTCGTTGTCGTCCTCGGGGCAGCCGTCCTCGTCCCGGTAGTTGTCGCGGTCCTCGGGGGTGTCGGGGCAGGCGTCGTCCCAGTCGGCCAGGCCGTCGTTGTCGTTGTCGTCCTCGGGGCAGCCGTCGTCGTCGCGGTAGCCGTCGAAGTCCTCGGCGTCGTCCCGACAGTCGTCGTAGGCGTCGAGAATGCCGTCGCCGTCGTTGTCGTCGTCGGGGCAGCCGTCCGTGTCCTCGAAGCCGTCGTAGTCCTCCGGGTCCTCGACGCAGTCGTCGTAGCGGTCGACGATGCCGTCGCCGTCGATGTCGCGGCGGCGCAGGGCGTCGCGGTAGACCAGGCCGGCGGTGAGCTCCCAGTCGACGAAGGTGTCGGCGATCTCGCCGTGGGGCTCGGTGCCGAGGTTGAGCAGCCCGCGGAAGTCGACCCGCAGGCACATGCCGCCGCCGAGGCGCACGTAGGCGCCGTAGCCGAGGTTGGGCAGGAAGTCGATGTCGGGGTTCTTGTAGTTGCCGATGTTCTCGCCCTCGGGGGGCTGCGTGGACCAGGTGTCCGGGTCGCGGCGGACGTGCTTCCAGATGATGCCGCCGCCGAGCACGATGAACGGCTCGAGGGCCGCGCGCGGAGCGAGGTCGAGAAGCACGTTCTCGCGCGGGGTGAGGCCATCGTAGCCGTAGCCCCACGAGCGCGTCTGCCCCTGCATGAGGCCGAGATCCGTCTCGAGGGTGAAGTGCTCGCTGACGGCGTAGCCGAGGCGTGGAACCAGCACCCAGGTCGAGTCGAGGTTCTCGGACGGGTCGGTCCACACCCACCCGGCGGCGACGCCGAGTGTCACGCCATCGTCACCGGCGCGAATCGGCCGGGGCTCGGCCGCGGGGGCCGCGCGGGCGGCGAGAAGGGCCGCGAACAACCCGGCGCCGGCCAGGCGCGCGGGGGAGGGGCCACGGGATCGGGGTCGCATGGGGTCCGCCTCTTTCCGCGCCCCAACCGGGTGATCGGCCGGTGCCAGGGGCGGGGCGCGGGAAGCCATCGGTGATGAGGCACCTATATATCCAGCCGCCGGGACCCGAAACCCCGGCGGCATCGCCCTGCCATCGCCGGCCCCACGCAGCGCGACCCGGCCGTCGGGCCGGGCCGCGAAGACGCCGCGAGGCGGATCAGACGGCGACGCGCTCCTTGAGGGTCTTGCCCGGCTTGAAGCGCATGTAGTTCTTGGCCGGGATCTCCATCGGCTCGCCGGTGGCGGGGTTGGTGCCGGTGCGGGCCGAGCGGCGGGTGGTGTAGAAGGTGCCGAAGCCGGCGATGAGCACCTTGCGGCCGGCGTCGAGCTCGGTGGCGATGATGCCCTTGCCGGGCTCCGCGGCGAAGATCGCGTTGAGGACCTCCATCGCCTTGACCTGGGACAGGCCGGTCTGCTTCGCCAGCTTGATGGCCATTTCCTTCTTGTTCACGGTGCACTCCGTTGTTGGGGGGTGGACGCCGGGGTCCCTGCCCCGACGGTGGTGGGGAAGACGGAAGGGACCCGCCCCCATGCC
>WGAH01000856.1 GCA_015489145.1 Deltaproteobacteria bacterium | reverse complement strand
GGCCTCGATCCGGCCGCGTGCGGCCGGCGCCTTCCCGTCGGCGGGAGGCGACGGGCGGGACGCCGCGCCGCCGTGCTCGGTTGCGGGCACTGGTAACCACGCCCCGCCGGGTTTCAACCGGGCGGCGCGGGGCCGCTCCGCCCGGCGGGACGGCGGCCCCTCCGCCTTGACGCGCGCCGCCGCGGTGCGCATGGTGCCGCCCACCGCCCGGGGCCTCCCGGAGCGCGCCCCATCGCGGAGCAGCGAGCATGGACGAGAAGCAGACGCGGTTGCTGGTGTGGATGACGGGGGCCCTGCTGGCGCTGGTGGCGCTGCTGGTGCTCGTGCAGCCGCCGGCCGACGACGACGAGGACGGCAAGTGGTCCCGGGCCTGGCCCGGGGTCGAGGCCGAGGCGATCCGCCGCATCGCCATCACCGGCCGCGCCGAGGACGGGACGGCGGAGACCCTGGCCGTCGCCGAGCGCGTGGACGAGGGCGAGTCCGGGTCGGACGACGCCGGGAAGTGGCGCCTCGTCGAGCCGGTGCGCGCGCGGGCGGACGACGAGGCCGTCGACCGCCTCGCCAGGGCGCTGGCCGAGCTGGAGGTCGGCGAGGTGCTCGAGGGCGGCGACCCGGCCGCCTACGGCCTGGACGCGCCCCAGGGCACGGTGCGCTTCACCCTCGACGGCGGCGAGGAGCACGCGGTGGTCGTCGGCGACGACACCCCGGTGGGGTGGTCGAGCTACGTGGCCCTCGACGACGCCAAGGAGCCCCGAACCTCGCGTTCCCGCCTGAAGTCCAAGCTGCTCAAGGCGGCCGACGACCTGCGCTCGCGGGTGGTGGCCGACTTCTCGCCGACGGCGGTGAGCCGCGTCGAGATCGCGCCCGGGGACGGAGCCTCGGACGAGGCGACGGGCGAGATCGCCGGGCCCGTCGTGCTCCGGCACGACGACCACGGCTGGTGGGTCGAGTCCGGCGGCGTCGCCCGGCGGGCGGACGGCGACAAGGTCCACGGGCTGCTGCGGGCCTTCGCCGACCTCCGCGTCGACCGCTGGCTGGACGGCCCCGTCGACCTGCCGCCGCCGGCCCTGCGGGTCACGATCACGCCGGAACCCACCGGGGGCCCGGAGGCCGCCGAGGGCGCGGAGGGGCCCGGGGGCGAGCCGGTGGAGCTGTTCCTCGGCCCGGTGGAGGACGGCGGGCGCACGGTGCGCGGGCCCGCGCAGCCCGGCCCGGTGCGGGTGCTGAGCAGCAACCTCGACGACCGCCTCGCCGGCCTGCCCGACGCGCTGGTCTCGGATCGCCTCCTCCCGGTGCGCGGTCCCACCCTGGAGCGCGTGGACGTGGCCCTCGGCGAGGTGAGCTTCGCCGCCACCCGCGAGGACGGATCGTGGTCCGACGCCGCCGCCGAGACGGTGATCGACGCCCTGGCCGACGCCCGGGCCGACCGCACCGTCGCGGTGAGCGTCGCGGCGAAGCCGTGGGGGCACGTCGAGCTGGCGGAGGCGAACCGCACCGAGCGGGTGGATCTCTACCAGGAGGCGGAGGGCGGCCGGGTGGCCCGGGACGCGGCCGGCGGCCCGCCCTTCCTCGTGCCGGATACCGAGATCGACCGCCTCCTCGACGCGCTGGGCGGCGGCGAGGCCGACTGAGGACCGCGCCCCTACTGGGCCGGCTCCGAACCCGGGCCGGACTGGCGCAGGGCGGCCGGGTTGGCGAGGCGCAGGCCGGACTGGCCGGGCTGCCTGAGGACGCGGTGGTAGAACCGCTGCTCGAGGGGTCGCACCGAGGCGCTGCCGAGGAAGCCGGCGGCGACGACCGGGACGAACCAGGGGTTTCCCGCGGACGCGGCGAGGACGAGCAGCGCCGTCGCCGCGAGGGCCCAGCGCGCCGCCCGCGCCGCGAGCACGGCGGCGCCCACCTGGCGGGCGGCGTGCTCGAGGTCGGGGTCGGTGCCGCGCCAGCGCTCCCGGGCGCGGGCGAGGAGGCGCGCGCCCGCGCGGACGCGGCCCTGGTCGATGAGGAGCAGCCCCTCGAGAATCGCGACGGGAAGCGCGTCGCCGACGAGGACCCGCAGCTCCTCCAGGGCGACGCCGGCGGCGTCCGCCTCGCCCCGGCGCAGGTGGGCCAGGGCGAGCTGGTGGCGGAGGAGGGCGTCGGTCGGGAAGTAGTGGACGCCCATGCGCGCGGCGACGAGGGCCTCGTCCCAGGCCCCGAGCTGGTCGGCCACCACCGCGGCGCCGACGTAGGCCGCCCGGCGGAAGTGGCTGGCCTCGTAGGCCATGGCGAACATGCGGAGCGCTTCCTCGCGCCGCCCCTGGCGCAGCAGGATCATCCCCTCGTGCAGCGGGTCGGGACCGGCCTCCTCGCCGGGGATCGGCGGCTCGGGGGACTCCTCCGGGGGCGGCTCGGCGGGCGCCTCGACGGGCTCGCGGCCGGTGAGGAGGAAGGCGAGGTCGGCGGTCTCGTGCTCGGCCACCAGCAGCTCGACGCGGTCGGCCTCCTCGCCGCCCTCGCCGCCGGCGCGCAGCGAGGCCCGCAGCCGCCGGAAGGCCGCCCGGGCCGCCTCGCCGGCCTCGTCCTCGCCGAGGACGAAGACGTAGAGCAGGTAGGCGCGGGCCGGGTCGTCCTCGTCGCGGAAGCGCAGGTACCAGGTCTGCTGGTGCGCGTCCTCGGCGAGCCACCGCAGCTCGGAGGTCTCGGCGGGGTGGGGCCCCGCGGCGAAGACCCGGCGCAGGAAGGCCGCCAGCTCACCGTGGATGCCGGGGACCCGGGGGGCCGCGCGGTGGACCGCCTCGACGGCCGCCCAGCCGAAGCGGGTGAAGTAGCTGCGCCGGAGCTGGCCGATGCGCCGCCGGCAGTGGCGGATCTCGGCGGCGACCACCTCGCGGTCGCCGTAGCGCTCGGCGGCCGAGGCGATGCGCCGCTGGTAGAGCCGGATCGAGTCCTCGAAGCTGTAGCGCCGCACCACGCCGTCCCGACCGACGATCTCGACCGGGAACTCGACGATCTGGCTGTAGTCCTTCCGACTGTAGCGCCGCAGCTTGCGAGCCTTGTCCATTCCTCACCGACCTCGCCGGATCGTAGCATCGGACGCCGGCCCCTCGCAAGAAAGCCCCGCGGCGCCATCTTCGTCGGGCAGCTCCCCCGAGGGCGCGGCGGGAGCGCCGGCGGAGCGCCGACGAAGCGCGAAGCCCCGCGCGCCGGTTGACACCCCCCCGCCGCTCCAATAGAAGCCGGCCGCTCCGCCGGGGTAGCTCAGCTGGTAGAGCAGCTGATTCGTAATCAGCAGGTCAGGGGTTCAAGTCCCCTCCTCGGCTCCAGTTCTCCAACGAGCGCCGTCGAGCCGCCCCGCAGGTCGGGGCGGCTCTCTTTCGCGTGCGGTTCAGCGCGGGCGCAGGGGCCAGCCGCCCCGGCGCCGGTCCCCGGGTCGGTCCGGGGCGGGCTGGAAGACGATGGTGCGCTGGTCGGGGCCCAGGCGGCAGCGGGCCTGGAACTCGCGCAGGCTGAGGCCGGCGGCCCGGCCGTGGCGGGACCACCAGGCCAGGGCGGCGCGCTTGACGTCGGCCCGGTCGCGCCCGTGGAAGACGACGGGCCGGGCCCCGCCGGTGGACGGATCGGAAACGGTGGTGGCACCGGCGTCCTGGGAGCGCCGGCCGGCGAAGATGTCGAGGAGCTCGCTCACCCCATGGTGCTTTCCCTCCGGCCGCCCGGTGGCGGCTCGACCGCGGGTGGACTGCGTGGCCGACCCGTGCCGTCCCCACCCGGCACGGGCGAAGGGAGGCGGCTCAGGCGCGGCCGGGAGGCCGGCGATCCCGCCGGGCGGGACGCGGGCCGGGATTCGGACCGTCGGACTGCATGGGTTCCTGAACCGGGTGGAGCGTGCCCGCGCCGGCCCGATCCGGCGGGGGCGACGCGCGGCCTTCCGGGGAAGCGCCGCGCGGCGGGCGGACGCCCGCGCCCGTTCCCTCACCCGCCGCCGGGCCCCCGTCAAGGCCGGCGGGGCGCGGTTCGCGAGCCCGTCACGCGCACGTCCCGACCGCGCCGGCGCCCCCGGGCAGCGGCCGGGCGCCGCGGGCCGCGGTGTGGGATAGTGGGGAGGGGCGACCCGGTCCCACGCCGAGGCAGTCCATGAACTCCACCCTGCGAAGGCGCTACTACAACCTGTGCCGGATCCACGAGCCCCTCGCGCCCGACGACCCCCGGAACGTCGACATCGACCGCGAGGCCCCGCGCGTGCGGGGAAAGAACTGGGTGGAGCACGTCGCGCGGCAGGTCGAGCTCGCCGACGCCCCGACGCTCACGCTGTTCACCGGGCTGCCGGGCAGCGGCAAGTCCACCGAGCTGCGACGGCTGGCCGCCCGGCTGTCCTCCCGGGAGGGGGCGGACGCGCCGGCCCTGCTCACGGTCCTGATCGAGGCCGAGGACGTGCTCGATCTCACCGCTCCCATCGACCTCCCGGACCTCCTCGCCGCGGTGGTGCACGAGACCGAGCGGGCGGTGCTCGTGGCCGAGGAACGCGATCCCGACGAGGCCCTGCAGGACGGCTGGCTCACCCGCCTGTGGAGCTGGCTCAGCCGCACCGACGTCGAGCTGGGCAAGGGGCAGTACAAGATCCCGGGCGGCCCGAGCCTCGTCGTCGAGCTCAAGACCCGCCCCACCCTCCGGCAGCGCATGCGGCAGACCGTCGCCCAGAACCTCGCGCATTTCCTCGCGCAGGTCCGCGGCGCGATGCGCGAGCTGGACGAGCGCGCCCGCCGGGCCGGCTGGAAGGGCCTCTTCGTCGCCGTCGACTCGCTCGAGAAACTGCGCGGCAGCGTCGAGAGCTTCGGCGAGGTCCTCGACAGCGCCGACAAGCTCTTCGCCCAGCACGCGCCCCACCTCCGCCTCCCGGTGCACGTGCTCTACACCGTTCCCCCAGCCCTTCGCACCCGCCACGGCGGCATCGAGTTCATGCCCGTGGTGCGCCTGCACGCCCGGGACTCCGACGATGACGATCTCGACCCGGACGGGCGCCGGGTGCTCCGCGAGCTCGTCCGCCGGCGCATTCCCGACGAACACCTCGCACTCCTGCTCGGAGAGGAAACCGTCGAGGCACGCCTCGACGAGGTCTTCCGCCTCAGCGGCGGCCACCCACGCGAAATCGTCAAGGTGCTCCGTGAACTGCTGCTCCTCGATCCCCTTCCGGTCGACGAAGCCGACTTCCACCGGGTCCTGAACGAGATCAAGGCCGAGTTCCAGATGGTGATCCCGGCGGAGGCCTTCGCCTGGCTCGCCCAGGTCCACCGGGAGCGCGCCCTCACCATCGCGAACGAGGAACACCGCCGCGCCGCCGACCAGGTGCTCTCGAACAACGGCGTGCTCTACTACTACAACGGCGGCCCGTGGTGGGGCCTGCACCCGGCGGTGCTCGCCATTCCCGGGGTCCGGCGCGCCATCGACGCCCTCGAGGGATGAGCGTTCCCCCACCGCCGGTCGAGCGCCAGGCCGCCCGCCTCGCCCGCGCCGTGGCGTGGAGCGACGGCTTTCTCTTCGCCCTGCTGATCACCCCCAGCCGCCGGGTCCTCGACGAGGCGCTCGCGCACGTCGACCCGGAGGGGCGGGCGATTCGCCTCGCCCCGCCTCCCCGTGCCCCGGAGGAACCGTTCGCCGCCGAGACGATCCTCGACAGGCTGGCCGAGGTCCTCGCCGGCGAGACGCCCACGATCCTCGTCCTCGACGCGACCGCGGCCGCGCGAGACGAGGCCGACGGCTGGGCCGCGGTGTTCCGTCGCCTCAACGAGCGTCGCAACGGCCTCATTCGCGCGTGGCCCGCGCCCTTCCTCCTCGTCCTGCCCGCCTGGCTCGCCCCCGTCTTCGCCCACGAGGCGCCCGATTTCTGGTCGATTCGCGACCTCACCCTCCACCTGGAGGACACCTCACCCGCACCGACCTCCGGCGAGGCGCTCGAACCCGAGCCCGCGCGGCCTCGCGCCGCACCGTGGGAAGTGGATATTGACGCCGCCCGCGCCGCCGTGGAAGAGGCCCGGAAGGCCGAGGCGCCCCCCGCCATCCTCGCCGGGAGGCTCGGGCTTCTCGCCGACGCCGCCGTGCATGCCGGCCGCCTGGAAGAGGCGCTGGCGGCGACCCGGGAAGCCGTGGAGATTCGACGCGCGCTGGCGGAGGAGCAGCCCGCGGCATTCCGGCCCGAACTCGCCCGGAGCCTCCACAACCTCGGCATTCACCTCAGCGAGCTTGGTCGGGTGGAAGAGGCGCTGGCGGCAGCGCGGGAAGCCGTCGAGCTGTACCGCGCCCTGGCGGCGGAGCGGCCCGCGGCCTTCCGCCCCGACCTCGCCCGGAGCCTCCACAACCTCGGCAGTGCCCTGCACGCGCTTGGTCGTTGGGAGGAAGCGCTGGCGGCGGCGCGGGAGGCGGTGGAGCTGTACCGCGCCCTGGCGGCGGAGCGGCCCGCGGCCTTCCGGCCCGAACTCGCCCGGAGCCTCCACAACCTCGGCAGTGCCCTGCACGCGCTTGGTCGTTGGGAGGAAGCGCTGGCGGCGGCGCGGGAGGCGGTGGAGCTGTACCGCGCCCTGGCGGC
>WGAH01000855.1 GCA_015489145.1 Deltaproteobacteria bacterium | reverse complement strand
GGGGAGGGCGGGGCCCGGCTGCTCCGCCACCTTCGGCTGACCGCCGAGGCGGCGGCGGCCCTCGCCCGCGTCGACGGGCGGGTCTCGCCCCACGAGGCCTTCGTCGCCGGCATGCTCCACGACCTCGGGCTGGTGCTGGCCACCCGCGCCCTGCCGGCGGCGGACGCCGCCTTCCTGCTCGGCCTCGACGACGGTCCGGGGCGGCTGGAGCGGGAACGGGAGCGCCTCGGCTTCGACCACGCCGCCCTCGGCGCCGCCTGCCTGCGCCGCTGGCGCCTGCCGGAGGCGCTGGCCGAGGCGGCGGCCTTCCACCACGACGTCGCCGCCCTCGTGCTGCAGGAGGCGGCCCTGCCCCGCGTCGTCTACGTGGCGGCGGCCGTGGCCCGGGGGGTGGCGGCGGGTCGCCCGGCGCCGGAGGTGGCGGCGGAGCTGACGGCCGACCCGGTGGTGGAGGCGGAGGGCCCGGCGCCGGCGGCGGTGGCGGGCATCGCGGCGGCCGTGGCCCGGGAGGCGGCGTAGGCCAGCCGCTCAGAACCGGCCCGCCAGCCCGACGCCCGGGGCGACGCGTCCCTCCGGCGTCGGCACGGGGGTCGCGACGAGGGCGAAGCCGAGGAAGCCGCCGGCGGCCATCGTGGTGAAGGTGACGGCGCTGTAGGTGCCGTAGACCACCCCGGGCGACCAGGCGCGACCCTCGAAGGGCCGGACCGCCACCGCGCCGAGCAGCATGCCGACCGGGAGGCTGGCGGCACCGGCGAGGAGGCCGGTCATCCAGCCCCCGGCCGCCCGGGAGGCCGGGCCGCCGGCGAGGCCGTAGCAGAGGGCGGCGCCGGTGGGCGCGGCGAGAAGGCCGGCGCCGCCGGCGAGCCAGGTGTTGGCCCACAGCAGGATCAGCGGGGACTCGATCGCCTGCTGGGCGTCCTCGACCGCGGGTCCGTTGCGGTCGAGCAGGTAGGCGGTGTTCAGCGCGGCGGGGAGGGCGGCGCCGCCCACCGCCCCGCAGGCGGCGGCCCAGCGCACCGGGCGGGGCCGTCGGGAGGGCGCCGGGGTCTCGACCTCGCCGGTCCAGGTGCCGGCGGAGGCGGCCAGGGCGAGCGCCAGCGGGGCGGAGAGGAGACTCACCGGGGTCCTCCGAGGGCGGTGGCGGTGGGCTCGGGGCCTTCGAGCTCGGCGAGGATGCCGTCGAGGGCCCGGGCGAGGGAGGTTCCCGGCGCCGCCGACTCCAGGCTGGCGAGGTGGGCGAGGGTGCGCTGGAGGGCGGGGATGTCCTGGCAGCGAAGCTGGAGGCGGGCCGCCTCCCGGTAGGCCTCGGCGGCCTCGCTTCGCCGGCCGGCGGCGGCGAGGGCGTCGGCCCCGAGGCGCAGGCTGCGGGCGGCGGCGGCGGGCTCGCCGGCGCGGGCGAAGGCGCGGGCGGAGCGGTGGGCCGCGCTCGCCGCCGCCTCCGCCCGTCCGCCGCGAAGGTCGGTCTCGGCGCGGCGTCGGAGGAGGACGGCCCGGGCCAGGGGGACCGCGGGCGGTTCGGCCTCGGCCCGGTCGAGGATCCGGCGGGCGCGGGCGGCGTCGCCGCGCAGCAGGGCCAGGCCGGCTCGGCCGAGGCGGATCCGCCAGCGCTCGGGGCCGCCGTCCCCGGCCTGCTCGGCCTGCTCGTAGAGGGCCTCGGCCGACAGGGTCTCGCCGGCCAGCACGGCGAGGTCGCCGGTGGCACGCAGCGCCGCCGCGGCGGGGGCGCCGGCGTCGCGGAGGCGGGCGCGGGCCTCGGCGATGGCGCGGGCGGCGAGGTCCGGGCGGTCCAGGGAGGCGAGGCGCCGGGCCCGGTGCAGGTGGATGGTGCCCTCCAGGGCGAGGGCGCCCTGGCGCCGCGCCTCGGCCACCGCCGTGCTCCAGCGTTCCCGGGCCGCGTCGAGGTCGCCCTGACCGGCGTGGACCTCGGCGGCGGCCCAGGCCAGAAGCGCCCGGGCCGAGGGGCTCGCGTCGGGGCCGCGGCGCAGGCTGGCCTCGACCACCCGCAGCGCCCGGCTCGCCTGCCCCCATCCCCCGAGGAGCCGGGCGGCGGCGGCGTCGCAGCGCGCGGCGACCTCGGGGTCGCGGGCGACCTCGCCGGCTCGGAGCAGCGCGGGCACGTCGGCCCAGCTCACCTCGGGGGGCCAGGGGTGGCCGGCGGCGATGGCCAGGACCCCCTCGAGGGCGACGAGCGCCCGGGCGGCGGCCGCGACGGCCGAGGGGCGCCGCC
>WGAH01000854.1 GCA_015489145.1 Deltaproteobacteria bacterium | reverse complement strand
CTTCCACGGCCAGCCCGCGGCGACGCAGGTCCGCCTCGGCCTCGGCCCGGGTGCGGTGGTGCAGGCGCACCGCCCGCCCGTTCACCGGACCGAGGGCCGCCAGCAGCGCCCGCGTCGCCCGGGGGGCCTCGCGGGCGGCGCCGAAGTAGAACTCGGGCAGGTAGAGGCCCGCCGGAAAGCGCGCCAGGAGGCGGGCGATGGCTTGCCAGAGGCCGAGGACCTCGGCGCGGTCGAGGTAGAGGAGCAGGCCCTCGGTGGTGACGGCGGTGGCGCGGGCCGGATCGAGGTCCAGCCCCTCCAGGGCCCCGGGGGCGGTCACGTCGAGGCCGACCGTCCGCAGCTCGGGACGGGCGAGGCCGTGGGCGCGCAGCGCCGCCGCGCGGGCGCGGGCCACCTCGGGCAGGTCCACGGCGACCCAGCGCAGGTCCGGGTGGCGGGCGAGCAGCCGCGGGCCCCGGCCGCTGTAGCCGGCGGCGATCTCGACGACCTGCCGCACCGGCGTCCCGGCGGCTCCGGGCGCGACGGCCGCCTCGACGAGGTGGTCGAGGAGGCGGTGCCGGGCCAGGAGGATGGCGTCGAGGGAGGGCAGGCCGACCGCGGCGGCCGCCCGCTCCGCCGGCGAGAGCACGGCGTGGAGGAGGCGGGCGCGGCGCGGGAGCAGGCCCGGGGGGACCAGGCCGGCGCGGGCGTGGACGGCGCCGGTGTAGAGGGCGGTGTCGCGGACGGTGGGCCTCATCGGGCGGCCTCCAGGGGCTCGGCCTCCTGCCGGCGCAGCGCCCGGGTCCAGGCCCAGGCCACGCCGCCGACCACGTAGTTCGACGCGGCGAAGCCGGCGAACACGCCGGGGATGCCGGCGAGGCGCCCGCCGAGCCAGGCCAGGACCACCAGCCCCAGGGGCGCCCGGATCAGCGACAGGGCGGCGGCGCGCCCCGGGCGGTTGATCGCGTTGAAGGTGGTGCTGGCGGCCATGAACAGGCCCTGCGCCGCCAGGCCCGAGGGGCCGATGCGAAGGAAGTCCGCGAGGGCGGTCACCACCGCCGGGTCCTCGGAGAACAGCCCGGCCAGCCGGCCGGCGCCGAGTCCGAGCACCGCCCAGCAGGCGAGCCCCCAGGCCCCCGCGAAGCCCATCGCCAGCCGCAGGCCCCGCGCGACCCGCCCGCGCTCCCCGGCGCCCCAGTTCTGCCCGACGAAGGGGGCGAGCCCGCTGGTCAGCGCGATGGCCGGGATCATCGAGAACATCAGCACCCGGGCCCCGGCCCCGTAGGCGGCGACCCCCGCCGGCCCGAAGCCGGCGAGGATGCGCGTGAGCACGGCGATGGTGATCGGCACCGCGGTGTTGGTGGCCGCCGCCGGCACGCCGACGCGGAGCACGGCGGTCCAGGAGCGGAGCACCTCGGCGGCCCGGCGGGGCAGGCCGGCGAGGAGGTGGTGCCGCGCCTGGAGCACCCACAGGGCGAGCGCGAGGGTCAGGCCCCGGGCGGCGACCGTGGCCCAGGCGGCCCCGGCCAGGCCGAGGCGAGGGACGGGGCCCAGGCCGAAGATCAGCACGGGATCGAGCAGGACGTTGAGCACCGCCGCCGCGAGCATGATCGCGGCGGGGGTCCGGGTGTCGCCGGTGGCGCGCAGGGCCGAGTTGCCGACCATCGGCACGACGACGAAGGCCATGCCGACGTACCAGACCCGCATGTAGGACCGCACCAGGGGCAGGGTGCGGTCGTCGGCGCCGAGCAGGCGGAACAGGGGGTCGATGGTGAGCGAGCCGGCCAGGGCGAGGAGGAGGACGATGCCCACCGCGAACAGGAGGGAGTCGGTGGTGACCCGCCGGGCCTGCTCGGTGCGGCCGGCGCCGATGGTGCGCGACAGCACCGAGGTGGTGCCGACGCCGAGACCGAGGGAGACGCTGCCGACCAGCATCACCACCGGGAAGGTGAAGCCCATCGCCGCGAGCTCGGCGGCGCCGAGGCGGCCGACGAACCAGGTGTCGGCGAGGTTGAAGGCGCTGATCGAGGCGATGCCCACCACCATGGGCGCGCCGAGGCGCAGGAGCTGCCGGCCCACGCGCCCGCGGGTGAGGCGGGCAGCCGTCAACCCGCCTCCGCCGGCGGCGCCAGCCACCGCCAGGCCCGCCGGGCCATCGCCCGGGCGTCCTCGAGCAGCAGGTAGAGGGCCGGCACCAGCAGCAGGGTGATCAGCGTGGCGAACATCACGCCGAAGCCCAGGCTCAGGGCCATGGGGATGAGGAAGCGCGCCTGCACGCTGCGCTCGAAGATGATCGGCAGCAGCCCGAAGAAGGTGGTGAGCGAGGTCAGCAGGATCGGCCGCAGGCGGCGCAGGCCGGCGGCCCGGATCGCCTCGGCCAGGGGCCGCCCCTCGCGCCGGAAGGCGTTGGCGGCGTCGATGAGCACCAGCGAGTCGTTCACCACCACCCCGGACAGGGCGATGATGCCCATGAGGCTCACGATGGTCATCGCGTAGCCCATCAGCAGGTGGCCGAAGACGGCGCCGACGAAGCCGAAGGGCACCGCGCTCATCACGATGAGGGGTTGCAGGTAGCTGCGGAAGGGGATCGCCAGGAGCGCGAAGATCACGAACTGGGCCACCAGGAAGTCCGGTCCGAGCGAGCCGAAGGCCTCCCGCTGCTCCCGCTGCGAGCCCACCAGGCCGATCTCGAGGCCCGGGTGGCGCGCGAGGAGGGCCGGGAACACCTCCTCCTTGAGCGAGGCCACCACCTCCCGCGAGGACTTCACCCCCGGGGCCAGCTCGGCGGAGACGTCGATGATCCGCCGGCCGTCCTCGCGCTTGATCGCCGTGGGGGCCCGGCCCCGCTCCAGGGTGGCCACGTCGCCGAGACGCACCCTCGCGCCCGATGGGGTGCGGATCTCCAGCTCGGCGATGTCGCGCTCGCTGGCGCGCTGCTCCGCCGGGAGGCGCACCATGACGCGCAGCTCGTTGCGGCCGCGCTGCTCGCGAATCGCCTCCGCCCCCTCGAAGGCGGCGCGCACCTGCCGGGCGAGGTCGTCCGCGGTCAGCCCGAGCGCCCGCCCGCGGTCGTCGAGGTGGTAGTCCACCTGCGGCTTGCCGGCGCTCCAGGCGTTCTCGACGTCGGCGAGGGAGGGGTAGGAGCGCAGGGCCGCCTCGACCTCCTCGCTGGCGCGGATCAGCTCCTCGCGATCCGGGTGGCTGAGCTGCACGTCGACGGCGGTGCCGGCGCCGGGCCCCGAGGAGGCGTTGAAGACCAGCGATTGCAGGCCGGGGAAGGGCGGCATCTCGGCCCGCCAGGCGTCGGCGAGGGCCTGGCTGCTCACCTCGCGCTCGTCGCTGGGCACCAGGCCCAGCTCGACGGTGAGCAGGTGCTTGCCGACCTCCTTGCGGCTGTGGCGCCCGCCGGCCGCCTCGCCGACCCGGGTGAACATGCCCTGGGTGATCCCGGGGCCCCCGTGGGCCGCCACCGCCCGCCGCGCCGCCGCCTCCAGCTCCCGGCGGAGCTCCTCGGTGACCGCCGCCGGCGTGCCGTAGGGGAGCCGGGCCACGGCGACGACCTGGTCGCCCTCGAGCTTGGGGAAGAAGTCGAAGGGCACCGCGCCGCCGGCCACCGCCCCGCAGCTCGACAGCAGCAGGGCGAGGCCGATGGCCACGGTGGTCGGGCGGTGCCGCAGGGCCCGGTCGAGGAGCGGTTCGTAGAGGCGGCGGGTGGTGGCGTCGAGCCAGGCGGCCAGGCGCCGCTGGTTCCGGTCGACGCGGGCGGCGAGGCCGCGCTTCGGGGGCTGCCGCCCGTGGCCGAGGTGGCCGGGGAGCACGAAGAAGGCCTCGGCGAGGCTCACGAGGAGCACCGTGCCGACGACGATGGGGATGATGCGGAAGATCTTGCCCATCGTGCCGGGCACGAACAGGAGGGGCGCGAAGGCGGCCAGCGTGGTGAGGATGGCGAAGGTGACCGGGGCGGCCATCTCCCGGGCCCCCTCGATGGCGGCGCGCAGGCGCGGGGTGCCCCGGGCCATCTTGTCGAAGGCGTTCTCGCCCACCACGATGGCGTCGTCCACCACCATGCCCAGGGTGATGATGAGGGCGAACAGCGAGATCATGTTGATGCTGACGCCCAGCCCGGGAAGCAGGAAGAAGGCGCCGAGGAAGGACACGGGAATGCCCATGCCCACCCAGAAGGCGAGGCGCAGGTCGAGGAAGGCCGCCAGGGTCACGAGGACGAGCACCATGCCGGACAGGGCGTTGCGCCGCAGCAGGTCGATGCGGTCGGCGAGGATGCGGGAACCGTCGGACCAGATCGAGGCCCGCACCGTCGGGGGCAGCTCCCGGCGCAGGTCCTCGACGAGGCGGCGCGCGGCGGCGGCGACCTCGTCGGGCGTCTCCTCGCCCACCCGGTAGGCGGTCAGCCGCACCGCGCGGTGGCCGTCGTAGTAGCTCGCCTGCCCGGTGTCGGCGTAGCCGTCCGTGATGCGGGCGATGTCGCCCAGGCGCAGCACGCCGCCGTTCGGGTCGGTGGCGAGGGCGATGTCGGCGAACTCCGCGCCCGTTCGCCGGCGGTCGCTCAGCCGCAGCAGCAGGCTGCTCCCCCGGGTCTCGACCTCGCCGCCGGGCAGCTCCAGGGAGGCGGCGCGCACCTTGCGGGCGACGTCGTCGAGGGTGAGGCCGTGGGCCGCCAGCGCCTCGCGCGGCACCTCGATGCTCACCTCCAGCGGGGGCACGCCCACCAGCTCGACCTGGGTGATGTCGGGATCGTCGAGGAGGCGGGCGCGGGCGCGCTCGGCGAGGTCGTGCAGGGTGCGGAGGGGCACGTCCCCGCTCAGCACCACGCTGATGACCTCCCGGCGCATCTGGGCCAGGGAGACGACGGGTTCCTCGGCGTCCTCGGGGAAGGTGGTCACGCGGTCCACCGCCGCCTTCACGTCGGCGAGGACGCGGTTCCGGTCGGCGCCGAGCAGCACCTCGGCGGTGACGGTGGCCGAGCCCTCGGCGGCGGTGGAGGTGACGCGCTTCACCCCGTCGAGGCCCCGCACGGCCTCCTCGACGGCCAGCACGATGCCCTGCTCGACCTCCTCGGGGCTGGCGCCGGGGTAGGGCACCTGGATCACCACGCTGTCGAGGTCGAATTCCGGGAAGATCTCCTGCTTGCTTCGGGAGAGGCCGAGGAGGCCGCCGACGACGGCGACGAGCATGAGCAGGTTCCCGGCGACCCCGTGGCGGGCCATCCAGGCGATGGGGCCGCGCGCGTCGGGCCTCATCGCTCGCCCTCCGCCGAGGCCGCGGCGCCGCCGGCATCTTCGCCGTCGGTGGCCGCGTCGGCGGCCTCGGCCAGCCGGGCGGCCATGCCCTCCACCGGCAGGGCCAGGGGGCTGACGACCACGCGCTCGCCGGCGGCCACACCCTCGCGCAGCAGCACGCGGCCGGGCTCCCGCCAGGCGACGGCGACCGGGCGGCGGCGCAGGACGCCGGCGTCGCCCTCGGCCTCGTAGACCCACACCACCGCACCCTCGCGCAGGGCGCCCTCGGGAACGCCCACCGCGCCGGGCAGCGGCCGGCCGGCGATGTCCACCTCGACGAAGGCGCCGGGGAGCAGGGGCACGCCCTCGCCGTCGAGGGGGTGGTCCACCCGCACGAGCACCGTGGCCCGGCGGGTGGTCGGGTCCAGCTCCTCGACGACGCGGGTGACCCGGCCCTCGCGGCGCACGGCGGTCCCGTCGTCGAGGCGCCAGGTGATCGTCGCCGGCGAGCCGCCGTCCGGGTCGGCCTCGACGAGGGGCAGGGCGGCGGCGGGCACGCTGGCGCGCACCCGGACGGCGGCGGTGCCGACGAGGCGGCCGAGCTGGCTCTGGGGCGAGACCGCCTGGCCGAGGTCGGCGGCCTCCTCGACCACCGTCGCGTCGAAGGGGGCGCGCAGGCGGGTGCGGTCGAGGTTGAGGCGGGCGCGCTCCAGGGCGCTGCGCGCGGCCTCCAGGTTGAGGCGGGCGGCCTCGAGGTGCGGCCTGCGGAGCGCCAGATCGGGGGGTGACCCGTCCGCGGCCCCGGCGGGGCCGGGGGTTTCGGGGGCGTCGTCGGCGAGCATCTCCCACTCGGCGGCGGCCAGCTCGCCGCGGCCCTCCTCCAGGCGCAGCTCGAGCTCGGCCTGGGCGACGCGCCCCTCCTCCTGCCGGACGGCGAGGCGCTGGTCGCGGTCGTCGAGGCGCAGCATCACCTCGCCCTTCGCGAAGCGCCCGCCGGGGACGAAGCGCGGCGAGACCCAGGCGATGCGGCCGGACAGCTCCGGCGTCACCACCACCTCGTCGACGGGTTCCACCGTGCCGGTGGCGACGACGTGGGTGACCTCGCCGGCCGGGGCGGCCTCGGTCACCTCGACCCGCGCCACCGGCGGCGGGGGCGGCTGGCGCTCGGCCTTGCGGCCGGTCAGCACGAGGACCGCGGCGAGGATCCCGCCGGCGAGCACGATGGCGAGGGGGACCAGGCAGCCGAGGGCGCGCTTCATCGCGGTTCTCCGTCGGTGGGAGCGGCGAGGGCGGCGGGCCAGGTGCCGCCGAGGGCGTCGAGGAGCTGGAGGCGGGCGACGAAGCGGTCGCGCCGGGCGGTCAGGGCGTCGAGCTCGGCGTTCTCCCAGGTGGTCAGCGCCGTCAGCGCGCCGAGGTAGTCGGCCACCCCGGCGGCGTAGCGGCGGCGGGCCTCCTCGTAGGCGAGGCGGGCGGCCTCGGCGCGGCGCTCCTCGACGGCGAGGAGGGCGGCCTGCTGCCGGTCCTGGGTGATCGCGGACTCGACCTCGGCCATCGCCTGGAGCACGGCGCTCTCGAGGCCGAGGGCGGCGGCGTCCTCGGCGGCCCGGGCGGCGGAGAGGGCGGCGCGGCTCCCCCCGCCGAGGAACAGCGGCACGTCGAGGGAGGCGTTCACCCCCCAGGTGCGCTGGGTCTCGAAGCTGTCGAAGCGGGCGGCCTGCCAGCCGGCGGAGCCGGCGACCTGGACGGTGGGCAGCAGGGTGCGGGCGGCGGCGCGGCGGTCGTCGCCGGCGGCGCGCCAGCGGCGCTCGGCGGCCCGCAGGTCGGGGCGGGTGCGGACGAGGTCGGCGGGGCGGCCGAGGCCGGGTAGCGGCCCCGGGTCGGG
>WGAH01000853.1 GCA_015489145.1 Deltaproteobacteria bacterium | reverse complement strand
GGGCTCGGGTCGGGCCGCTCGCCGGGGACGAGCTTCGGGTGGCGGTAGGCCGCCGAGGCCATGCGCGCCTTGCGGCTCCGCAGCTCGGCGGGGGTGGGCTGGTATCCGGGCCGGGGGGCCCACTCGGCTTCGAGGGTGAGCGCGTACATGCCCGCCTCCTACCCGAATGCGCCCGCCCGCGCCCGGCCGGGAGCGCCGGCCCGGCATCGCCGGCCTCCGGCCGGCCTTCGCGAGGGGGGCGATCACCGCTCCAGGCATGCAATTCCAGGACCCCTTGATGACAAGCCCCCCAGATTTGCTAGCCCCGCGGAACAACCCCCGTCTCGATGCTAGCCCTTCGGCCCCCTTCGGCCCCCTGCGGTCCCTGTGTGGGGATCGCGCTACGGTGAAACCTTGATTATTCGGCGCCCGGCGGCGCCCCCCCTAGCATCTTGAGGGGGGTTGTTTTCCCGGGTGATCATTTAGAGGGGGCTTGTCGGCAAGCCCTCCCCGAGATGAACGCCTGCCGGCGGTGGGAGCCCCGTCCCCGGAGCCCCCACCCGCGGTCGCCGGCCGCTGGCCGGCATCGCCGAGGCGGGAGGAGCGCCGGGAGGCCGTCCCGGCCGAGCGGGTTCACCGCCGCCCGCGCAGCGCCGCCGCCACCCGCTCCCGCAGCCGCGTCACGCTCGGGTCCACCGCCCGCCCGGCCCGGGCCTCCTCGGCGGCGAAGGCGTCGAGCGCCTCGGCGGCGATGTCGGGCCGGCCGGCGCGCAGGGCGGCCTGGGCGAGGTCGAGGCGCTCCTGCTGCACGTCGAGCACGAAGGAGCTCGGGGGCGGGTCGGCCAGCGCCTGCCGCCACATCTCCAGGCCCGCCTCCGCCATGCCCCGCTCGACCATCATGCGGCCCACCGCCTTCATCGCGAAGGAATTGCCGGGCTCGTGGCGAAGCTCGTCGGCGAAGAGCGCGGCCTCGTCCCGCCAGGCGGCGATGCGCCGCGCCGTGACCGGCAGCCAGGCGAGGCTCCAGGCGGCGACCAGCGCGGGACCCATCCACGGCCGCAGGCGCGGGCGCAGGGCGGCGAGGAAGGGCACGGCCAGGGTGAGGGGCAGGTAGAGGTAGCGGCTCGCCTGCTGGCCGAAGGCGATGGCGGCGAGGGCGCCCGGCGCGAGCATGACGAGCCAGACGCCCACCGCGGCGGCCAGCGGCCGGGTGGCGCGCCGGGCCAGCGCCGCCAGCCCCACCGTCGCCACCGCCAGGCCGAGGACCGACCAGTGGGCCGTCTCCGGCGAGACGAGGTGGGTGAAGCCGGCGCGCACGGGCAGGTGCAGCGGCCAGCGGGCGTAGTCGCTCCACACCTCGAAGAAGCCGCCGCGCGCCACGATGTCGAGGGCCGAGGTGCGGAAGCGCCCGACCACCGCCGCGTGCCAGCGGGCGTGCAGCCAGGCGGTGGGGGCCAGCCAGGCGGCGTGGACCAGCGCCGGCCGCCAGCCCCGCAGCACGAGCAGCGCGCCGGGGAGCGCCGCCGCCCAGGCCAGCGCGGATTCCTTCGACAGCAGCGCCGCGAGGAACAGCAGCGCCCCGCCGGCGGCCCGGAGCCCGGTCCGCCCTTCCCCGAGCGCCAGCCAGGCCGCCGCCAGCAGGAAGCCGGTCGCCATGAGGTCGTAGGTGTCGCTCACCCAGCACACGGCGTCGGGGAGCAGCGGGTGGACCGCCCAGGCCGTCGCGACGAGGGCCGCGGCCCGCCACGAGGCCCCGAGGCGCCGCGCCACCGCGATCAGCAGCCCGAGGTCGAGGACGTGGACGCCGACGTTGAGCAGGCGGAAGGGCAGGGGGGTGCGCCCGAACAGCTCGCCCCAGACCTGGTAGACCGTCGATGTCAGGGGGCGCCACAGGTAGCCGCCCACCCGGCCGGCGGCGTGCTCGTGGGTCGGGGTGGTCCACTCGCCGAGGATGTCGCCCGGGTGCAGGTGCCCGGGGATGAGGGGCCGGTCGTCGCTGATGAAGTCGGCCCCCCAGGCCGCCGGGAGGTACAGCGCCAGGGTGAGGCCGAGGGGCAGCAGCGCCCACGCCCGGGCCGGCAGGCTTCGCCGCGCCACCGCTACCTCCGCCGGATCTTCACCTCGAGCACCGCCCGCTCCGTGGCGCGCGACACCTCGATGGTGAAGTCCCCGGCCGCCACCGACTCGCCGACCCGAGGAACCCGGCCCATGCGGTCGAGGACGTAGCCGGCCACGGTCTCGTAGTCGCCCTCGGGCAGCGTGAGGCCCACGGTGGCCTCGAGGTGCTCGCGCTCGGCCCGGCCGCTGGCCGTCCACTCGTTTTCGCCGGTGCGCCGCACCAGCGAGCCGGCGCGGTCGGACTCGTCCTCGATGTCGCCGACGATCTCCTCGAGCATGTCCTCCACGGTGATGATGCCCGTCGCGCCGCCGTACTCGTCGACGACCACCGCCATGCGCTGCCGCTGGCGCTGCATCTCGAGGAGCAGCGCGTCGATGGGCTTGCTCTCGGGGACGTAGGGCACGCTTCGCGCGATGTCGCCCACCTTTCGCGACCAGTCCTCCTCCGAGAGCAGGTCCTGGTGCAGCACGATGCCCACGATGTCGTCCACGCGCTCCCGGTAGACCGGCAGGCGGCTGTGGCCCGTCTCGGAGATGAGGGCGGCGGCGTCGGCGAGGGTGGCGTCGACGGGAAGCGCCCGCACCTGGATGAGGGGCACCATCACCTCCTCGACCTTCGCCTCGGTGAAGGCGAAGACCCGCCGGATGAGCTGGCGGTTGGAGGGGGTGATCTCGGCGGGGGGCGCGTCCTCGAGGAGCAGGCGCAGCTCCTGGCGGGTGACCCGGGGCGTGTCCCCCTCGACCCCGCCGAGCATCCGGTAGATGCCGTCGAGCAGCACCAGCGCCGGGCTGAACAGGCCGGCGAAGATCCGCAGCGGGTAGATCACGACGTGGACGAGGCGGTCGGCGTGGTGCTGGTAGAGCGCCTTGGGGACCATCTCGCCCAGGGTGAGGGTGAAGGGCACGGCGACGAGGCCCACCAGCCCGCCGGGCAGGTCGAGGTGCCGCTGGGCGAGGAGCACGGCCAGGGTGGCGGTGGCGATGAGGCTGAGGTTGGTGCCGATGAGGCAGGTGCCCAGCGCCAGGGTGGGGCGCTCGAGCATGCGAAGCGCCAGCTTCGCCGAGCGCCGCCCGGCCTCGGCGTCGGCGCGCAGCCGCAGGCGATCGGCGCTGACCAGCGCGATCTCGGAGCCCGAGAAGAAGCCCTGGCTGAGCAGGCAGCCCACCATGAGCGCGACGGCGGCGGCGTCGTTCACGAGGCCTCCCCGGTCGGCTCGGCCGCGCCGGCCTCCTCGCGGGCCACGCACAGCTCGGTGATGCGGTGCCCCTCGACGCCGCTCACCAGGAAGCGCAGCCCGTTCCAGGTGAACTCGGTGCCCTTGTCGGGGACCTCGCCGAGCCGGGCGAGCACGAAGCCGCCGACGGTGGTGTAGTCGCCCTCGGGAAGCGCGACGCCGAAGCGCTCGGCGAAGTCCGAGACGTCCATGTGGGCCCGCACGGTCCAGGTGCCCTCGCGCACCTCGGTGACCTCGGGCTCCTCGTCGTCGTTCTCGTCGAGCAGCTCGCCCACCAGCTCGCCGAGGATGTCGTCCAGGGTGATCACGCCGACGACGCTGCCGTGCTCGTCGACGACGATCGCCATGTGGAAGCGCTCGGAGCGGAACTCGGCCAGCATGTCCTCGGCGCGCTTGGAGGTCGGCACGAAGTGGGCCGGCAGCAGCAGGCGGCGCAGCAGGGCGGCGCTCGGGCGAAGGCCCTCCTCGCGGGCGCGGCGCAGCAGGGGCAGCAGGCGCTTGACCAGCAGGATGCCCACCACGTCGTCGGGGTTGGCCCGCCACACCGGCACGCGGCTGTAGCCGGCCTCCCGCACCGCCGGCAGCAGTTCCTCCCACGGCGTCGTCAGCGCCAGCGAGAACACGTCGGGGCGCGGGGTCATCAGGCGGCCCACCGTCAGCTCGCCGAACTCGAAGACCTTGTGCAGGATGTCCTGCTCCATCGCCTGCAGCGAGCCGTCGGCCCGGCCCTGGTCGATGAGGGCGCGGAGCTGGGCCTCGCGCATCGCCGCCTTGCGGCTGGCCTCGGTGCCGCCGGTGAGGCGCACGGCGAAGTCGGCGAGGCGGGTGAGCACCGCGCGCACCGGCGTGACCAGCCAGGAGAAGGCGAGGAGCGGCCGGGCGACGGCGGCGGCCCAGGGCCGGTTGAGGCGCAGGGCGAGCACCTTCGGCGTCACCTCGCCGAGGAGCAGCAGCAGCGGGGTGAGGACGACGACGTTGAGCCAGGGCAGGTCGGGGAAGAGGGCGAGGAGCAGGCCGGCGGTGAGGGTGGACAGGACGAGGTTGACCACCTCGTTGCCGATGAGCAGCGTGGCCAGGGTGCGGCGGGGGGCTTCGAGGAGGCGGTCGACGGGCGTGGTCCCGCCGTCGCCCCGCAGGGCGGCGCGGTCGACGGGCTGGAGGCTGAACAGCGCCGTCTCGGAGCCGGAGAAGAAGGCCGACAGGCCGAGGAGCACGAGGCTGCCCACGGCGGCGGGCAGCACCGGCACCGGCGCGGCGGCGCCGCCGGCCATCGAGACGAGGGCGAGGAGGGGCCACGAGCCGATCACCCGGCCCTCCCGTGGTGGTCGAACAGGGGCGCGGGCCAGGCGCGCCCGCGCAGGCGGACCTCGGAGCCGGCGAGGATCGCGCCGATGGCGGTCACCTCGACGCCGTGCTCCGCCGCGAGGGCGGTGATGTCGGCGTCCCGGTCGGGCGGGGCCGCGAACAGGAGCTGGTAGTCCTCGCCGAAGGCGACGAGCCAGGGCAGCGGGTCGGCCCGCCCGGCGGCGCCGGGGCCGGCGGGCAGGCGGTCGGGCTCGACGATGGCGCCGACGCCCGAGGCCCGGCACAGGCGGGGCAGGTCGCGGGCCAGGCCGTCGCTCAGGTCCATCATCGCCGTGGGGATGCCCGCCTCGGCCAGGGCGACGCCAAGGCCCACCGGCGGCCGCGGGCGGCGCAGCCAGGCGAGGCCCTCGCCGCCGGCGAAGAAGCCGTGGGCCGCCTCGCCGAGCACCCCCGTCACCCAGAGGCGGTCGCCGGGACGCGCGCCGCCGCGCGTGACCGGCCGGGCCGTCCGGCCGCCCACCGTGAGGCCCACCACCCGGGGGCCCGGACTGCCGGTGGTGTCGCCGCCGACCAGCGCGATGCCCCAGGTCGCCAGCCCCTCGTGGAGGCCCCGGGCGAAGGCCGCCACCCAGGCCTCGTCCACCGGCGCCGGCACCGACAGCCCGAGCACCGCCCAGGCGGGCCGGCAGCCCATCGCGCCGAGGTCGCTGGCGTTGACCGCCACCGCCTTGAACCCCACGTCGGCGGCGTCGAGGCGCCCGTCGAAGTGGACCCCCTCGACGAGGACGTCGGTGGAGATCGCGGTGCCGTCGGCCAGGACGGCGGCGTCGTCGCCGGGCCCGACCCGCGCCCCGGCCGGGCGGGCGCCCGCCAGGATGGCGGCGATGATCCGGTCCTCGGCCGGCTCCGGGGGCTCGTGGGGATCGTCCAACGGCGCTGCGGTGGGAATCTCCGCCTCCGCTCGGCGGGGGAGCCGCGAGTCTATCACGGCTGGGCGGGCGCCCGCC
>WGAH01000852.1 GCA_015489145.1 Deltaproteobacteria bacterium | reverse complement strand
GCGGGGCGGCGGACGAGGCCGACGCCCTGCTGCGCGAGGCCCTGTCCCGGGCGGGCGAGGTCAGCGGGCTGGCCGCCGACGCCCGCCTCGGCCTCGCCCGGGTGGCGATGGTGCGGGGGCGCGAGGACGAGGCGGAGCGGCTGCTCGAAGCGGCGCGCCAGCTCGCCCTGGCCGGCGGCGACCGCATCCTCGCCGGCCGGGCCACCAACAACCTCGGCGTGCTGCACCTCGCCGCCGGCCGCCTCGACCGGGCGCGGGCGGCCTTCGAGGAAGCCCTGGCGCTGCGGGAGGGGCTGGGCTACCGCCGGGGGGTCGCCGCCAACCTCCACAACCTCGGGGAGCTGTGGCTGGAGGCCGGCGAGCCGGCGCGGGCCCGGGACGCCTTCGACCGCAGCGCCCGGATCGCCCGGAGCATCGGCTGGGAGCCGGGCGTGCGGGCCAACGAGGCGGCGCTGGCCTGCCTCGCCGAGCTTCGCGAGCCCGGGGGCGGCCTCGCCGCGCTCGAGACCGCCCTCGCCGAGGCCGAGGCGCGGGGCGACGCCGACCTCGCGGGCTCCGTCGCCTGGATGCTCGGCCGGGTCCACGCGGCGGCGGGGCGCGACGAGGCGGCGCGGTCGGCCTACGCCCGGGGCCTGCGCCTCGCCTCGGGGCCGGGCGGGCTCGTCGTGCGGCGGCGCATCGAGCGGGCGCTGGGATCAGTCGCGGCGCCCGAGGAAGCGCACCAGGGCGACGGCGGCGAGGGCGCCGAGCCCCAGGAACGGCCAGGGTGACCAGCCCAGCCCGGCGGGGATGGTGCCGAAGACGATGCTGAGCCCGCCCACCGCGAGGGCGTAGGGGAGCTGGGTGGCGACGTGGGCGGCGTGGTCGCAGCCGCTGCCGGTGCTCGACAGCACGGTGGTGTCGCTGATCGGCGAGCAGTGGTCGCCCCAGGTGGCGCCGCTGAGGACGGCGGCGCCGGTGGCCACCGGGATGGCGGCGTGGTCCGGCGCGAGCTGGAAGGCGAGGGGGATCGCCAGGGGCATGAGCACCCCCATCGTGCCGAAGCTGGTGCCGGTGGCGAAGGAGATCGCGGCGGCCAGCACGAAGACGACGGTGGGCAGGGCGGCGGGCGGCACCGCCTCGCCCGCCAGCCCGGCGAGCCAGGTGGCGGCGTCGAGCTGGCCCATGGCGCTGGACAGGGCCCAGGCGAGGAAGAGCACCACCAGCGGTTCGAGGAGCGCCCGCATCCCGTCGAGGACGGCGGCGATGGCGCGGTCGGGGGCGAGGGCGCGACCGCCGACGAGGAGCAGCAGGGCGAGGGCCAGGGCGGCGATGCTGCCGCGGAGCATGGCGTCGTAGGCGTCGGCGGCGCCGACGATCTCGAACAGGCGGGCCCCGGGAGGGGCGGCGGCCCGGCCCCCGAACCACAGGGACAGCGCCGTGACGCCGACGAGGGCGGCGACGACGACGGCGGCGGTCGCGGCCAGCCAGGGGTGCCCGGCCTCGGCGCGGGGGCGCTTCCCGACGGCGCGGCGGGCGCGGCGCTCGGCGGCGAGCATCGGCCCGAAGTCGCGGCCGGTCCAGGCGATCGCGCCGGCGAAGACCAGGGCGAGGATCGGGTAGGTGCGCCAGGCCCAGCCGTCGAGGAAGAAGGCGTAGGCCGAGGCGTAGCGCCCGGTGTCCTGCCCGGCGGCGCGCAGGGCGTCGCCCATCAGCCCCACCTCGTAGCCGACCCAGGTGCTCAGCAGGGCGATGGTCGCCATGGGCGCGGCGGTGGTGTCGACGAGGTAGGCGAGCTTCTCGCGGCTGATGCCGAGGCGGTCGGCCACCGGGCGCATCGCGTTGCCCACGACCAGGCAGTTGGCGTAGTCGTCGAAGAACACCGCCAGGCCGGCCCCCCAGGCGGCGCGCATCCCGCCCCGGCGGGTGCGGGCGCGGCGGGTGAGGACCGCGACGAAGGCGTCGGTGGCGCCGGCGACGCCGAGCAGCTCGACGGCGGCGGCGATGAGCAGGCTGAAGATCGTGATGCGGACGTGGTCGCGGTCGGCGATGGCGTCGACGACGAGCGGGTCGACGACCCGCACCAGCGCCGCCCAGGGGTGCCCCCCGGCGAGCACGAGGGTGGCGACGAAGACGCCGGCCAGCAGCGAGGGGATCACCCGGCGGGTGGCCAGGGCCAGGGCGATGGCGACGGCGGCGGGGGCGAGGGAGAGG
>WGAH01000851.1 GCA_015489145.1 Deltaproteobacteria bacterium | reverse complement strand
GCCTCGTGGAAGCCGCGCTGGCGCAGCACCAGGCGGGCGCCTTCCCGGGCCGCGTAGCCGATGTCGTGGAACAGCGCGGCGACGCCGAGGTCCTGGAGGGCGGCGTCCGGCAGCCCGATCGCCTTGCCGATCAGCATGGCGGTGACCGACACCCGAAGCGTGTGGGCCCCGTAGGGGCTGGTCGCCCGGGGCTGGTCCCACAGCTCCTCGCTGTCGGGGCCGATCTCGAGCATCTCGGTGACGGCGCGCCGGAGCGGCAGGGGGTTCGGCATGCGGTTCGCGCCGAGGGAGTCGACGGTGGCGTCGACGAGGCTGCTCGTGCGAAGGGCTGTCTGGGAGACGTCCTGCTTGCGGCGGACGACGGTCTCGCCGGTGACGCGGAAGCGGAACACCCCCATGAGGTCGACCATGTCGACGCCGCGGGCGCGGAGCTTTTCCTGGAGCCGGCGCCGGGGGGCGCGCTCGTCGGGCGGCTCGGCGAAGCTGTAGACCAGCGAGCGGAGCTGTTCCCGCGAGGGGGCCTCGTGGAAGGACAGCCCGCCGACGCCGAAGCGGCGGAACTCCTGGCCGAGCAGGTTGCCCGTGTCGGCCCGCGGGTCGGTTCGGATGCGGATGTCGTTGACGTAGACCTGGCGCTCGACGGTGATGACGTGAATCGCCCCGAGGAGGTCGAACAGGGCGCGCAGCGTGCTCTCGAGGTCGCCGAGCGGCTTGTCGAAGACCTTGTTGTCGAGGGAGTGCAGGGTGGTGAGGCGCAGCAGGCCGAAGAGCTGGCGCACGAACAGCTCGCCGAGCTCGCGCACCCGGAAGGCGAGCTCCCGGTCCTCGCCGGCGCGGGCCCGCTCGATGGTGCGCCCGAGCTGCTGCTGGGACTGCTTGAGGTCGAGCTCGGCCATCACTCGATGCCCTCCCGGCGGCGGAGGACCAGCGTCCGCATGCAGTGCTGGTGGAGGTCCTCGCCCGCCCGCTTCGCCAGCCAGCGAATCGCCTTTTCGGACTTCTCGCCGGGCAGCACGCCGAGCGCGGCGACGGCGGCCCACTGGCGGTGGGGTTTCTGCGTGGCGCCGCCGGCGAGCACGCGCTCGAGGAAGCCGCTCGGCTGCACGACCTCGTGGAAGGCCGCCCAGGCCCGCGCCGGGTGGAGGCGGGCCAGGGCGCGGCCGATGGCGATGATCTCGTCGCGCTCGAGGCGGCCGGCGGCGGGGTGCTCGAGGTGGTCGTGCAGGGCGTTGAAGGCCGCCGGGTCGCCCAGCTCGACGAGCATCTCGATCACGCGCATGCGGACGTCGGCGAAGGGGGCGACGAGCATGGTCTCCAGCCGCTCCCGGCCGACCTGCTCGGCGGAGGCCTGCTCCAGCACGCGCTTGACCTGGAGCTGCACGTCCGTCTCGGGGTTGTCGACGACCCGGACGGCCAGGCGCAGCCCGAGGTCGAGGGAGGCGCTGGCGACGGCCCGGAGCAGGTCGGCGGCGACCTGGGGGTCGGCGGCGGCGATCTGCTCCTCGATGTAGTCCATGCGCGTCGAGACGTAGCGCTCGATGAGCTGCCGGGCGATGCGGCGGCTGGCCTGGCTGCGCTCGACCCCGAGCACCTCGACGAGGATCGCGAGGTGGTCGCCGGGCACGAGCTCGAGCAGCTCGACGAGCTCCGGGGGGACCTCGCGGGCCGAGGAGGGGACGGAGTGGAGGATGCGCTGGATGGCCCCGGCGTCGGTGAACTGACCGAGGAGGCCGTCGATGGTGGTCGGGCCGAGGTCGCGGTTGGCCGCGAGCTCGCGCACGACTTCGAGCAGCATGGCGAGCTGGCCCTCGCTCAGCAGGAAGCCCCGGATCTCCGAGACGTAGTACTGGATGTCGGCCACCGTGGTCGGGTCGGCGGGATCGCGGGCCAGGGCGAGCATCTCGCGGAGGAGCCGCACGGTGAGCCCGGGCAGGGCGACGCTGGACAGCTCGGCCCGCAGCGGCTCGAGCTCGTCCTCGTCGAGGGGGCGGTACTGCACCGCGGCCAGCTCGGGGTGGGGTTCGCAGGGGAGGTCCCAGTCGGAGGGGACCTCGATGCGGGAGGTGGTGCGCCGGATCGCGGCGGTCTCCTCGGCGGAGGCGCCGGGGTCGTCGGAGTCCTCTCCCTCCTCGTCGGGCACGAAGCCCTCGACGGCGATCGTCTCGATGTGCTGGAAGCCGGCCTTCCACAGCAGGGTGACGATGTCGTCCTCCTGCTGGCGCACGCCGGTGAAGCGGATGGACAGGATGCCGAGGAGCCGCAGGAGCTCGTCCCAGGTGACCGAGGGGGCGATCACGAGCCGGCGCACGCCGTCCCGGTAGCAGCGGAAGGCCAGGGAGCGCTCCCAGTCGCGCTCGACGTAGACGACCTCGCCCTGGTAGAGCATGTCGAAGGGCCGGATGTCGAGCTCGACGGGGCCGTGGCCGAGGGCCCGCTCCATCGTGGCCTTGTAGTCGGCCAGGAAGTGCCGGATCGCCTCGTTGTGCGGGTCGTAGAGCAGGAAGCTCCGGGCGGCCCGGGCCATGGCCCGCAGCGCCTTGTTGACCGCGGCGCTCGCCGGGGTGGAGCCGAGTTCCGGTTCTTCGTGCTCCTCGGGCTCGGCCGCTTCCTCGGGCGGGCGGCTGGCCCCGGTCCCGTCCGCGGGCGGCTCGTCCCGCCCGGCGGCCTCGTCCGGCGCGGGCGGGGCTCCGGCGAGGGGGCTCGTCGTGTCGGAGGGTTCGGTCATGCTGCACCCGCTGCCCCCGCATGCTACCAGAGCGGGCGGTCGCAGGCCCCTCCCGGGCCGCCCCGCCGGGGGGGCGCGGGTCGCGCCTCGCCGCGTTACCATGCCTGCCGCTCGCGGCCCGGCCCCGGGCCGTCCCCGATCGGAGGATTCCGTGCTCGCCCACCTGATGCTGATCTCCGCGCTCTCCGCCCAGGCCGCCACGCCGAACCCGGCCCTGCCCCTGCGGCCGACCACCTACCCGGTCGACACGCGCTTTTCTTCGGGCCGCGCGGAAGGCTTCCTCGACTTCTCGGTCGACCCGGCCACCTTCGCCGACCAGCTCAAGCCGGTGGCGAAGCGCAAGCACGTCAAGAAGCTCCCGCCGCCCCGGGTGCTGCTCAAGCGGGACCGCATCGAGATCAACGACCGCATCTACTTCGAGACCGACAAGGCGGTCATCAAGCCCGAGAGCTTCGGCCTCCTCGACGAGATCGCGAAGATCCTCGTCGATCACCCCGAGGTGACGCGCCTCTCCATCGAGGGCCACACCGACGCGCAGGGCTCCGACCGGCACAACCAGAAGCTCAGCGAGGCCCGGGCGAAGGCCGTGCGCGACTACGTCGCGGGCAAGGGGGTGGACGCCTCCCGCCTCGAGTTCCACGGCTACGGCGAGTCCAGGCCCGTGGCCGACAACGCCACCGAGGAGGGCCGGGCGGCCAACCGGCGGGTGGAGTTCGTCGTCAAGGGTTGGGACACCGCCCGGGCGCCCGAGGCGCCGCCGGCGCCGCCCACCGTGATCGAGGAGCCCGAGACGGGCAAGGGCGACCTGCCCATCGTCAACACGGGGAGCTCCTGGGGCGTGGTGAGCCTCAACGGCCGGGAGGTCGGCCGGGTCGCCCCCCTGACGAACGCGGTGGTCCACGACGTGCCGGCGGGTTTCTACGACGTGGCGATCCGCTTCCAGAACGGCTTCGAGGAGAAGCAGCGGGTCCACACGGTCCAGGTCGACGGGCCGCTGGTGCCCGGCGGCGAGGACGCCCGCGCCGCCCTCGACGACCCGGACATCGTGCCCACCTGGCACGACCACCCGGAGTGGGGCTACAACCCGCCCGCATCCCCGGCGCAGGCCGAGTAGCGGCCGGGCACGGCCCCGGGCGCCGGGGCGTCAGTCCCGGGCGGCGGCCCTGGCGATGCGCTCGGCCACCCGTTCGGCCCGCTCCGGGTCGATTTGCCGGAGGCGGTCGACCAGGGCGTCGGCCTGGTTCGGGTCGCCCTGCCAGGCGAGGGACTCGGCGAGCAGCTCGAGCCCGTCGGGCAGGTAGCGGCTGTCGGGCCAGGTCGAGACCAGCCCGCGGGCCCGCCCCTCGACCGCCCGCCAGGCGTGGCGCCGCACGTAGAAGCGGGCGATCAGGTACTCCTTGCGGGCCAGGCGCTCCTGGCACTCGGCGAGCTTCGCGGCGACCTCGTCGCGGTAGGCGCTGTCGGGGAAGCGGGCGTCGAAGCCCGTCCAGGTGTGGACGGCCTGGCGGGTCCAGGTCTGGTCGCGGCCGGCGGCCTTGGGGGCCTTCTTGTAGAGGCACATGCCGATCCGGTAGACGACGTAGTCGAGGTCGGGGTGCCGGGGATGCCGGCGCATGAAGTCCTCGTAGGCGATGCGCGCCTGGTCCCACTCGTTCTTCTTGAAGTGCAGGTCGGCGATGGCGAGCTCGGCCTTGATCGCGTAGGGATCGTCGCGGTGGTAGTTGCGGATCCGGTTGAACTGCTCCAGCGCCTTGACGTAGTAGCCGCGCTTCATGTAGCGAAGGCCGAGCTCGTACTGCTCCTCGACCGTGAGGCGCTCGCGGGCGGCGTGGGCCGCGGGGGGCGCGGCGGCGCCGAGGGCGGCGGCGAGGAGCAGGCCGCGCAGGAGGCCGGGGAGGGGGATGCGACGGGGCATGG
>WGAH01000850.1 GCA_015489145.1 Deltaproteobacteria bacterium | reverse complement strand
GGGCGGTGGAGGCGCCGGCGGAGGGCGCGGGCGAGGCGGCCGAAGCCGGGGAGGCGGCGCCCGCCGAGGAGGCGCCGGCGGCCGAGGCCCCCCGCCCGGCCCGGCGCACCCGCGCCCGGGGCACGGTGCGCGTCGAGGGCGACGCCACCGAGGTCTGGTTCGAGCGCGACGGCAAGCGCCACCGTCCCGGCCGCCTCTCCCCGGGGAGCTACCGCGTGATCGCCACCTTCCCCGGCGGCGACCCGGTGGTGGCGGGCACCGTCGAGGTGCCCTCCGGCCGCGCGATCACCGTGACCTGCAGCGCGGCCTTCACCCGCTGCCGGGCGGACTGAGGCGGGCGGCCGACGGCCGGGCGGCCTCCGCGAGGTTGGGGCCCAGGGGCAGGGGCTCCTGCCGGGGCGCGAAGTTGTCGGGGTCCCAGTGCAGCCGGCAACGGGCCTCGTAGGCGTCGGTCTCGCCGACGAGCACCCGGGCGTCGCGGTTGACGATGCGCTGCGAGCGGTCGGCCGGGTTGCCGCAGACCACGCAAATCGCGAGGTTCTTCTGCACGTACTCGGCCACCGCCATCAGCCTGGGCATCGGCTCGAAGGGCTGGCCGAGGTAGTCCATGTCGAGGCCGGCCACGATGACCCGGCGGCCGTCGTTGGCGAGATCCTCGGCCACGCGGACGAGGGAGTCGTCGAAGAACTGCGCCTCGTCGATGCCGACGACCATCGCGTCGCCCACCAGCGGGGGGATCTCCTCGGCCCGCCGCACCCGGAAGCTCCGCATGCGCTGGCCCGAGTGGGAGTCGACGCTGTCCTCGCTGTAGCGCGTGTCGATGCGCGGCTTGAAGACCACCACCGACTGCCGGGCGAACTGCGCGCGCCGCAGCCGGCGGATCAGCTCCTCGGTCTTGCCGCTGAACATGCAGCCGGTGACGACCTCGATCCAGCCGACGTCGCGAGGCATGAGGTGCGGGTGCATGGGCATCTCCGGGCGTGCCGGCTTCCTATCGCGGGCGGAGGTCGCGCACACGCCGGCCGGGGAGCGCCGGCCCGGGGGCGCCGGCCTCCGGCCGGCCCGCCGGTGGAGTGCCGGGGTTCCGGGAGATACGCGTTCCCATGCGTCGCGCCCTGCCGGTCCTCGCCGCCCTCGCCGCCGGGCTGGCGGGGGCCTGCCGCCCGGCTCCGCGGCCCGACATCCTCGTCGTGACGGTGGACACCGCCCGCGCCGACCACTTCTCCTTCCTCGCCCCGGGTGGCCCGCCGCGCACGCCGGCCGCCGACGCCCTGGCCGCCGAGGGGGTCGCCTTCACCGCGGCCTTCTCGCCGACTCCGCTCACCCTCGTCGCCCACAGCACCCTGTTCACCGGCGAGGTGCCGCCGACCCACGGGGTGCGCGACAACGGCGAGACCCTCGGCCCCGAGGCGGTGACCCTGGCCGAGCTGGCGCGGGAGGCCGGCTACCGCACCGGGGCCTTCGTCGCCGCCTCGGTGCTCGCCGCCGACCGGGGGCTCGCCCAGGGCTTCGAGACCTACGACGAGCCGGTGGGCGCCGAGACCCGCCGGGGCGAGGTCGTCGCGGCGGCGGCCGAGGCCTGGCTCGCCGCGCAGCCCGTCGACGCGCCGGTGATGGCCTGGCTGCACCTCTACGACCCCCACACCGCCTACGACCCGCCCGAGCCCGAGCGAAGCGCCTGGCCTGGCGACCCGTACTCGGGCGAGATCGCCTACGCCGACCGGGTGGCCGGCGAATTCCTCGCGGCGGCGGCCCGCCGGGATCGGCCCGCCATCGTCGTCCTGGCCGGGGACCACGGCGAGGGCCTCGGCGATCACGGCGAGGCCACCCACGGGGTCTTCCTCTACGACGCCTTCGTCCACGTCCCCCTGGTGATTCGCGCTCCGGGCCTGGCGCCGGGCCGCGTGGACGCGGTGGTGGGCCTCGTCGACGTGATGCCCACGGTGGCGGCCCTCGCCGGCCTGCCGGCGCCCGCGTCGCTGGACGGCCGCGACCTGTTCGCGGCGGGGCCGCCCGGCGAGGTCTACCTCGAGAGCCTCTACCCCCGCCGGCACTTCGGCTGGTCGGAGCTGCGGGGGCTCCGCACCGCCGACCGCAAGCTCGTGCGCGGCGCGCGGCCCGAGCTGTACGACCTCGCCGCCGACCCGGCCGAGTCCCGCGACCTCGCCGCCGGGCGCCCCGCCGAGGTCGCCGCCCTGGCCGACCGCCTCGACCGCTGGCGGGCCCGGGAGGGGGAGCGCGGCGGCGGCGCCGTGGACGCCGCCACCCGCGCCCGGCTCGAGGCCCTCGGCTACCTCGGCGGCGGCGAGGGGCCCGAGCAGTCGCCGGAGCTCCCGGACCCCCGGGAGCGCGTCGACCTCCTCGAGCGGATGAACGACGCCGAGAACCTGGCCGCGCGCGGCCACCTCGACGCGGCCCTGGCGCTGCACCGGCAGGTCGTGGCGCGGGACCCGACCAACCCGACGGCCTGGGACCTCCTCGCCCGGCGGCTGGAGCAGGCCGGCGCGCTGGCCGAGGCGGCCGAGGCCTTCGGCGAGGCGGCCCGGCTCGGGCGCGGCGACGACCGGGCCCGGCGCTGGAGCCTGCTGGAGCGCCTCGGGCGCGGCGAGACGGTGCTGGCCGAGGCCCGGGCGGCGGCGCGGGCCGACCCCGGGGACCGGGAGGCGCGGGCGCGCTGGCTGGAGCTCGCCGTGCGGCGGGACGGGGCCGCCGCGCTGGCGGGGCGATCCGGCGTGGACCCGGCCCTCGACGGCCTGCTCGCCGAGATCCTGGTGGCGCGCGGCGAGCGGCGGGCCGCCGAGAAGCTGCTGCGCGAGGTGCGCGCCGCCGCCCCGGACGACGCGGCCAGCGCGCTCGGCCTCGCGCGGCTGCTCCTCGAGGACGGGCGGCTCGACGAGATTCCGGCGCTGCTCGCCGCCGCGGGGGCCGCCGGCCTCGACGCCCCCGAGGCCGAGGTGGTCCGGGCGGGCCTCGCCGCCGCCACCGGCGATCTCGCCGCCGCCCGGGAGGCCGTGGCGCGCCTCGCCGCCCGTCCGGCCAACCCCGCCGGGCTCACGGCCCGCCGCAACGCCGCCGCCCTGTCCCGGGTCGCCGAGGTCGCCTGGAAGGCCGGCGACTTCGCCCTCGCCGCCGCCGCCTGGGGCGAGGCGGCGCGCGTCGTGCCCGGCGATCCCCGCCCCGCCGCCAACCGGGGCCTGGCCCTCGAGCGCCTGGGGCGCCTCGACGAGGCGCGGGCGGCCTTCGCCGAGGCCCTGCGCCGGGACCCGGACTTCGCCCCCGCCCGCCGCCACGCCGCGGCGCTGCGGGGGCGCGGCGCCGCGGCGGGCGGGGGGGCGCCGTCGAACAACGCGCCGCCCCGTGCGTCTGCCGCCCGAGGAGGTGAACCGTGAAGCCGTCGACTCACGCGCGAAGGGCGGCCGCCGGCCTCGTCGCCGTCCTCCTCTTTGCGGCGCCGGGCGTCGCGAAGGCCGGCGGGACCGTGCGCATGACCGAGGCGGGCCGCCGCGGCGCCGGGCTCGCCGCCGGTCCCGCGGGCCTCGGCGTCTCGGCCAAGGCACCCCTGGCGGGCCACCTGGCGCTCCAGGCGACGGCGCTCGGGCGCGGGGGCACCAGCGAGGCGGGCTACCGACGCGGGGGATTCGCCGTCGGGGCGGACCTCCTCTACCGGATGCCCGCGCTGGCCGACCTCGGCTGGGGGCTCCTCGCCTGGAACCTCGGCGGCGGCCTCGCCCTCGGCGCCGGCCGCCCGGGCACCGACGCCGAGGCCCACGCCTACGGCCTGGGGATGTCGGCGGTGGCCGGCCTCGAGCTCGACCTGCGCCCGGTTCCCGTCGACCTCGCCCTGGAGCTGCGCCCCTCCTTCGGCCTGCCGCCGGACTTCGACTGGGACCCCCTCGCCCTGGAGGCCCACGCGCGCTTCTGGTGGTAGGGCCCCGGGTCCCGAGGCGGCCAGGGCCGCCGGAGCGACCCCGGCATCGAGACCGCGACGCGGTCAGCCGCCGAGGAGCGCCCGGGCGGCGGCGAGGGCCGGGTCGAGGAACAGGCCGGGCACGACGCCCATGCCGACGACGCCGGCCAGCGCGATGGCGATGGCGAAGGCGGTGGGGCGGCCCAGCGGCGGCAGGGGCTCGGCGCCCTCGGCCGGCGCCTCGATGTAGATGCTGCGGGCCACCTTCAGGTAGTAGAACAGCGCCAGCACGGCCAGGGCCACGCCGAGGAAGACCACCAGGCCGAGGCCGCGCTCCCAGGCCGCCCAGAACAGCATGAGCTTGGCCCAGAAGCCGGCGACGAAGGGGATGCCGCCGAGGCTGAGCAGGAAGATCAGCATCGCCAGCGACAGCGCCGGGTGCTGCCGCGCCAGCCCCCGCCAGTCGTCGAGGTCGTCGGAGCGGGTGCGGCCCACCGCCTGCACGACGAAGAAGGCGCCCATGTTCGTGAAGGTGTAGGCCGTCAGGTAGAACAGCAGCACCCCGAGGCCCTGGGCGGTGCCGATGCCGAAGGCCACCAGCAGCAGGCCGATGTGCGAGATGCCCGAGAACGCGAGGATGCGCCGCACGTTGCGCTGGGGCACGGCGAAGAGGTTGCCGAGCACCATCGTCGCCACCGCGATGGCGAGCAGCACCGGCCACCAGGCGTCGCGGGCGGCGTTGAGGCCCTCGATGAAGATGCGAACGAGGGCGGCGAAGCCGGCGGCCTTGGGCCCGACGCTCAGGAAGGCGACGAAGGGAGCCGGGGCGGACTGGTAGGTGTCCGGGATCCACAGGTGGAAGGGCACGGCCCCCACCTTGAAGCCCATGCCGGCGAGCACCAGCGCCATGCCGAGGACGGCCATCGGCGTCGGCTCCCGGGCGAGCAGCTCGGCGATGCGGGTGCTGTCGGCGTGGGCGACCAGGAAGGACAGGCCGTAGAGCGTGATCGCGGTGGAGACGGCGCCGACGAGGTAGAGCTTCAGCGCGCCCTCGACGCCCTCGGCCTCCGTCTTGTGCATGGCGGCGAGCACGTAGAGGGGGATGCCCATGAGCTCGAAGGCGACGACGAGCAGCACGAGTTCCCGCGCGCCGGCCAGCAGGGTCATGCCCGCGACGCTCAGCACGAGCATCAGGTAGTACTCGCCCTGCCGGTCGGGGAAGCGCCGGTCGGCGTGGTCGATGGAGCCGAGCACGCCGAGCGCCCCGGCGAGCAGGGCGATGCGCTGGAGGTAGAGGGCGTAGGCGTCCTGCACGAAGGCGCCGCCCATCGCCGGGCCGTCGGCCCGCACCAGCCAGGTGGCGGCGAGGACGCCCACCAGGCCCAGGGCGGCCACGGCGCCGACCCCCCGGCGCACGGTGCCCACGCCGGGCGGCTCCACCGGGCGGCCGGCGTGCAGCGGCAGGATGAGGTCCACGGCGAACACCGCCAGGGCGACGGCGAGGACCAGCAGCGGGACGGCCAGGACGGCGAGGTCGGCAGCGGTCGGCGTCATCGGATCACCCCCGCCAGGGCGGCGGTCTTGAACACCTCGAGGTACTCGGAGCTCGAGGCGTCGATGAAGGGCAGCAGCAGCATGGGCGCCACGCCGAAGACGACGAGGCAGACGCCGAGGGTGATCGGCGCCACCCACTCGGGGCCGCGGAAGTCGGTCAGCTCCGGGTAGCGCTCGAGGTCGGGCCCGGGCCCCCAGAAGATCGCCCGAACGGCGCGAAGCACGTACACCGCCGTGATCCACGCGCCGAGGATGCCGGCGAGCGCCCACCACCACACGGGAATGCCCGCGTGGCCGAGCAGGGTCTTGGCGTCGGCCTCCCAGGCGCCGAGGAAGACGAGGAACTCGGCGACGAAGCCGGCCAGGCCGGGCATTCCGAGGGAGGACAGCCCCGCGAGGGTGAAGAACACCGCGATTCCGGGCATGATGCGCGCGAAGCCGCCCATGCGGAAGATCTCGCGGCTGTGGGCCTTCTCGTAGACCAGGCCGACGAGGGCGAAGAACAGGCCCGTCATGAGCCCGTGGGCGAACATCTGGTAGACGGCGCCGTTCCAGCCGTCGATGTGCAGGGTGGCGGCGCCGAGCATGACCACGCCCATGTGGCTGACGCTGGAGTAGGCGATGACGTACTTGAGGTCGGTCTGGCTCATGGCGCTGAGCGCCCCGTAGACCACGTTGATCACGGCCACGGCGCCGACGACGAAGGCCCAGGCCGCGGCGCCCTCGGGCATCATGACCATGCCGATGCGGATCACGCCGAAGGCGCCGAGCTTCATCAGCACGCCGGCGTGCAGCATCGACACGGCGGTGGGGGCCGAGGCGTGGCCGTCGGGCGACCAGGTGTGGAAGGGGAAGACGCCGCCGAGGGTGCCGAAGCCCATCCACAGGATCGGGAACACCCAGAGCTGCATCGACCGCGGGTAGTGCGCCTTTTCGAGCACCTCCAGCGAGAAGCTGTGCTCGCCGGCGCTGTAGTACATCGCCAGGATGCCGGCGAGGATGAAGGCCGAGCCGATGAGCAGCATGAGGGTGAGCTTCATCGCGGCGTATTCCTTGCCGCCGATGTCGAGCAGCCGGAAGATGAAGCGGAAGGGCCCGGCCTCGGCCACCTTCTTGGTGCTCCCCCAGATGCCGATGAGCAGGTACATCGGCAGCACCGCGATCTCGTAGAACAGGAAGAACACGAACAGGTCGAGGCTGACGAAGACCCCGAAGACCCCGGCCACCAGCGCCAGCAGCAGGATGTAGAACTCCTTGTCGCGGTTCCGCAGGGTCCAGGTGGCGAAGGCGCCGGCGAAGATGATGAGGCTCGTCAGCAGCAGCAGGCTCACGCCCCAGCCGTCGACGCCGAAGTCGAGGTTGATCCCGACGCCGGGCACGAGCGGGTAGGACTCGCGGAACTGGTAGCCGCCGCGGGCGAGGTCGTAGCCGAAGGCCACCACCAGCGAGCCCGCCAGGGACACGAGGGTGGAGCTCACGGCGATGACGCGCGTGGCGGCCCGGGACTGGGACGGCACGAACAGCAGCGCCAGCGCCGCGACCAGCGGCGAGAAGACGATGATGGAGAGCCAGGGGATGCTGACCACGGCTACCTCGCGATCGTGCCGTAGGCGGCGAAGATGACGAGCCCGACGACCACGGCGTAGACGTAGTCGACGGCCCGGCCGGTCTGGAGCTTGCGGAGGGCCTCGGAGCCGCGCAGGGTCGCCCAGGCCACGAGGTTGATGAGGCCGTCGACCACGTAGCGGTCGAACCAGCCGATGCCCCGGGCGGTGGGCAGCAGGCCCCGGCGCCAGGCGCGGTCCCAGAAGGTGTCGACGGGACCGGAGCGGATGAAGGCGCGCAGGCCGGTGAGGCTCGGCACCACGTCGACGCCCCGGGCGTACTTGAGCCAGCCCAGCGCGATGCCGAGCAGCCCGAGGCCGGTGGTGGCCAGGCCGAGGGCGCTGAGGTGGAAGGCGTACTCGAAGCCCCACAGCTCGGCGAGGCGCGCGCCGAAGTAGCCGGCGCCGAGGGCCAGCACGCCGAGCACGGCCATCGGCGTGAACATCGTCGCCGGGGTGCCGTGGGCGTGCTCGGCGGCCGGGGAGGGATCGCCGAGGTAGGCGATGCTGAACACCCGGGTCATGTAGAAGGCGGTGAGCCCCGCCGAGACGACGAGCAGCGCCAGCGGCACGAGCTGCCCGGCCTCGAGCAGCTCCTCGAGCAGGAAGTCCTTGCTGAAGAAGCCGGCGGTGCCCGGGAAGCCGATGAGGGCCAGGGTGCCGACGAGGAACAGGCCGCTCGACCAGGGCATCTTCTTCAGCAGCCCGCCCATGTCGTGGATGTCGTTGCTGTGGACGGCGTGAATCGCCGCCCCGGCGCCGAGGAAGAGCAGGGCCTTGAAGAAGGCGTGGGTGGTCAGGTGGAAGTAGCCGCCCATCGCGTGGCCGCTGCCGAGGGCCGCGACCATGTAGCCGAGCTGCGAGCAGGTCGAGTAGGCGAGGACCTTCTTGATGTCGTCCTGGGCGATGGCGGTGACGGCGGCGACGAAGGCGGTGATCGCGCCGAGCCAGGCCATGAAGGCGAGCACGCCGGGGGCGGCCTCGAAGATCGGGTAGGCCCGCACGATGAGGTAGACGCCGGCGGCCACCATGGTGGCGGCGTGGAGCAGGGCGCTGACCGGGGTGGGGCCCTCCATGGCGTCGGGCAGCCAGATGTGGAGCGGCACCTGCGCGCTCTTGCCCATCACCCCGATGAACAGGCCGGCGGCCACCGCGGTGGCGACCGGGGCGGCGAGGCCGGGCTGCCAGTCGAAGGAGCCCGTCTCGACGAACAGCACGATGATGCCCGCCATCAGGCCCATGTCGGCGAACTTGGTGACCCAGAAGGCCTTGACCGCCGCCTTCGCCGCGCTGGGCTTCGTCCAGTAGTAGCCGATCAGCAGGTAGGAGCAGAGGCCGACCAGCTCCCAGCCGGCGAAGAGCTGCAGCAGGTTGGGGGCCACCACCATCGACTGCATCGAGAAGATGAACAGGCTCTGCCAGGCGAAGTAGCGGCCGATGTGCGGCTCGGGCTCGCCGTGGAGGTAGCCGAGGCTGTAGACCTGCACCCCGGCGGCGACGAGGCCGACGACCACCATCATCGACAGCGACACCCCGTCGAGGAACACGCCGACGGAGGCGATGGGGCGGCCGTGGTGGACGAGCCAGGTCACCGTCCGCTCGACGGGCTGGCCGTCGTAGCGCAGCAGGGCCGCGATGCCGGCCCCGAGGGAGGCCACGGCTACCGTCGAGGACAGGGCGCCGGCGAGGACGCCGCGCCGCCGCTGCGGCGGCAGGACCGCGATGGCGAGGAACATCGCCACCGGGGCGAACAGCGCGAACAGGGCGAGTTGGACCATGGGTTCCCCGCTTTCAGCCGCGCAGCCGGCTCGGCGCGTCGGCGTCGATGTCCCGGTGGGTGCGGTGCACCAGGATGACGAGGGCGAGGCCGACGACGACCTCGGCCACCGTGAGCGCGATGGTGAACAGCGCGAAGGACTGGCCGGTCAGCGAGCCGTGGGTGCGGCTCAGGGTGACGAGGTTCAGGTTGACGGCGTTGGCCATCAGCTCGACGGAGACGAGGATGGCGACGAGGTTGCGGCGGGTGAGCACGCCGTAGACGCCGATGGCGAACAGCAGCGCCGCGAGCAGCATCCAGGCGCCCGGCCCGGGACCCTGGGCGAGGATCTCGTTCACTTCGACCTCCCGTGGGCCGCCTCGTCGGGGGCCGGGGCGGGTTCGGGAATGGGGAGCGCGGCCTGCCGGCGCAGGGGGGCGGGCCGCCGGCCGCCCTCGCGGCGGGCGAGGACGATGGCGCCGATCATCGCCGCGAGGAGCAGCAGGCTCAGGACCTCGAAGGGCAGGGCCAGCTCGCCGAGGAAGCGCGCGCCGAGCTCGGCGCTGCGGCCGCCCACCGGCTTCGCCGATCCCCAGCCCGCCAGGGGCACCGTGCGGATCACGGCGGTGGCGACGAGGAGCAGCACCGCGAGTCCCGCCGACAGCCCGCGCCACGGCCCCCGGGAGGGGGAGGGGACCCCGGCCTCGCCGCGTCGTCGGGTGAGCATGACGGCGAAGAGCATGAGGGTGATGACGCCGCCGGTGTAGAGCAGCACCTGCACCGCGGCGAGGAAGTCGGCCTGGAGCACGACGTAGGCGACCGCCGTGCCGACGAGCACGAACGCCAGCCACAGCACCGTGTGGACGAGGTCGGCGCTGGTCACCGCCTTGATCGCGCCGGTGAGCAGCACGGCGGCGACGACGAGGAAGGCGAGCCAGGAGAGCATCAGCGGTTCTCCTTGTCGGGCGAGTCGGGACCGTCCTCCCGCGCGTCGCCGGAGCGGGCCGGGGCCGCGGAAGTCCCGAGGTTTCCGGGCTCCGGGGCGTCGGTGAGGGGGATCGCGCCGGGGGCGACGACCATCGTGGGCTCCTCGTCGGCGAAGGCCTCGGGATCCGGCCG
>WGAH01000849.1 GCA_015489145.1 Deltaproteobacteria bacterium | reverse complement strand
GGGGAGGGGAGGGGACACCGCCGCTCGGCCCGCACCCGCCCCGCTCGCGGCGCCGGCCCACCAGGAGGCCGCCCGGGCGACGATGCCGCCGCGCCACCGCGTCGTGGTCCTCGACCCGGGGCACGGCGGCCGGGACGACGGCGCCATCGGCCCCGACGGCACCCGCGAGGCCGACCTCACCCTGGCGATCGCCCGGCGGACGGCGCGCGCGCTGGCCGACGACCCGCGCTTCGACGTCTACCTGACCCGCGACGCCGACACCTGGGTGTCGCTCCGGGATCGCGCCGCCTTCGCCGCCGAGCACCACGCCGACGCCTTCGTCTCCCTGCACTGCAACGCCGCGCGCCCCGACGAGCGCGCCTGGGCCCGGGGCATCGAGACCTACTCGGTGGACGCCGCCAGCAGCGAGGCCGCCCGCCGGGTGGCGGCGCGGGAGAACGCGATGCTCGCCGAGGAGGGCGAGGCGCCGACGCCGCTGCTCACCGACCTCATCGTCGCCGGCCGCAACCGCCTGAGCCGGGAGCTCGCCGGCACCCTGCACCGCGAGGTCGTCGGCGACCTGCGCGCCGAGTACGGCGAGGACGCCGTGCGCGACCACGGCACCCGCACGGCCCTGTTCTACGTGCTCGTCGAGACGCCCGCTCCCGCCGTGCTCCTGGAGGTGGGCTTCATCACGCACCCCGTCGAGGTGCGCCGCCTGCGCGCGCCGCACTACCAGCGGGCCATGGCCACCGCCATCGCCGAGGGGGTACGCCGCTGGTTCGCCCGGCAGGTGGACCCGTGACGGGCCTGCCCCTCGACGACGCGGTGGAGCACTGGCTGAACTGGTGCCGCGGCGAGCGGGCGCTGGCGGCCCACACGCTGGACGCCTACGCCCGCGACGCCGCCGAGCTCCGGCGCTTCCTCGCCGCGCGCGGGGTGCGGACGGCCGAGGCGGTGACCGCCGCCGACCTGTCGGCCTGGCTCGTCGACCAGGCTGACCGGGGCCTCAAGCCCGCCACCATCGCCCGCCGGACCACCGCGGCGCGGCAGCTCTTTCGCTTCCTCGCCCGCGAGGGCCTGATCGACGCCGACCCGAGCGCCCTCCTCAGCGCCTCCCGGGGCCCGCGGCCGCTGCCCCACACCCTGAGCGAGGCCGAGGTCGAGGCCCTGCTGGCCGCCCCCGACCCGGCGACGCCGACGGGCCTGCGCGACCGCGCCATGCTCGAGCTGCTGTACGCGACGGGCCTCCGCGTGAGCGAGCTGGTGGGCCTGCGCCGCTCGGCCCTCCGGGACGGCTGGCTGCTCGTGCGCGGCAAGGGCGACAAGGAGCGCATCGTGCCCTACGGCGACCGGGCGGCGACGGCGCTGCGGGACTGGCTCGCCTCCGAGGCGGCGCCGGGACCGGACAACCCCTGGCTCTTCCCGACCCGCCGCGGCCGGCCGATGAGCCGGCAGAACTTCTGGAAGCGCCTGCGCGCCTACGCCCGCGCGGCCGGCGTGCGCGGGCGCGTCAGCCCCCACGTGATCCGCCACGCCTTCGCGACCCACCTGCTCGCCCACGGCGCCGACCTGCGGGCGCTCCAGGCCATGCTCGGCCACGCCGACCTGTCGAGCACCGAGATCTACACCCACGTCGCCCGCGCCCGGCTCCAGCGCATGCACGCCGCGTACCACCCGCGGGGTTGAGGCAGGCGCCGACGCCGCCATCGCCCGACCTTGCCGGGAAGCCGCGGAGCGCTGCCGCCGGGCGACCCGCACCAGGGATACCGGGCGCGGCCCCTGGGCGGACGTCGCCGCGGGAAGCGTCGGGGCCCCGCGACGGCGGCCCCCGACGCCACGCTTCGGCTCCGCCCCGGCCATCCCGAGTCCGCACCCGACCCGCGCTCTTCGCCGCGCGGCTGCCGCCCGGCGACCCGCACCAAGGCCCCCCGGCCCGGATGCTATGTCAACTTCTGGCGTGAGCGCCAGAAGTTGACATAGGATTCCTTATCGGAAGTTGTGGACCCGCGCCGAGGGCGTTCGAGCGGCCCGGATCGTCAGTCGCGCTGACGGGCCACGAGCTTCGGCTGCTCGAAACCGGTGGGGCTCCACCGACCGGATGCGCCGACCCCCCTGCTTCGGCGCCGCGAGAACACCGGCGCCACCGCGGACGGCCCCCCCGGAGCCTGGAGCGCGGAGCCGACGATTCCGGAGCGGGCCGCGCGCGCCCTCCTCTCGGAACGGCTTTCCGCGACGAGCGGCGCGGCGTGCCGCTCCTCGCCGGGGTCTCCTCCAGCGCAACGAGGTTTCCGCGCTTCGTGGGCGCCGCGCCGTCCTGCTTCCCGGGCGCCGCTCCCGGTCGTCCGGGCCTGGCGAGCGGCCCGGCCCGGGGACACGGAACCCGCGCCCGCCGCCTCGCGCCGCCGGGGGCTCCGGCGAACGCTGGCGCCACCGCGGCTCGCGGGCCGGGCCTTGCAGGGGCTTCCGGGCACCGGGGCGGGCCACCCCTGGTCGCCGGCGTCGCCCTCGGCGCGGTCGGCAGCCCGGGCGCCCGGGTCGCGCTGCCGGCACCCGGGCACCCGCGCGGGTGGACGTTCACCCGGGACTTGCGCGCAACCCCAGGGCGAACGTCGCGGGAGCCGCACAACCCCGGCCCGGGTGTCGGGGGGGGCAGCCGGCCGTGTCCGCGCTCTCCGCGAAACCCGGCTTTCCTCCGTGGCGCCGGGGCCCGGGTGCGGG
>WGAH01000848.1 GCA_015489145.1 Deltaproteobacteria bacterium | reverse complement strand
GGGGAGGGGCCACCGCCCCCGACGCGGCGGCGGCGGTGGCCCCTCCCCTCGCCCGCACGCCCGCCGTGCAGTGGCGCCTCGACGCCCGGCCGGCCTGGCGCGCCTTCCGGGCCCGGTGGGGCGGGCGCTGGGCGGCCCGCTGGGACGAGCGCACCGGCGCGCCCCGCTTCCTGTACGCGCCGGGGGTGCCGCTGGGGCGCGCGGCGGAGCTGGTGGCCGACGTGGCCCGCCTCGGCGGGGCCGACCCGGCGGAATTCGCCCTCGTCTCGGACCGCCGCCACGGCGAGCGGCGCATCCTCCGCTACGCCCGCACCTGGCGGGGCGCCCCGGTGGAGGGCGACGAGATCGCGCTGGTCGCCACCTCGGGGCGCGTCGGCGGCGTGTGGGCCCGCATCTCCCCCGTGCCGCGCGCCACCCCGCTCCCGGGCGAGCACCTCCTCCCCCTGCCCGTGTTTCGCGGCGGGATCGCGGCCACGGGCGTCCGCCCGGTGCTCGCGCGGCCCGAGGTGGACGGGCCGGTCACCACCTGGCGGGACCGCGCCGGCCGGGTGGTGCTCCGCACCGACGCCCGGCGCTTCGCCTCCGTCGAGGTGGCCCACTACGACCGCACCGTCGGCGACCCGATGGTCACCGACCCGGCCCGGGAGGTGACGGTCAGCGACGGCGCCACCTCCGAGGTGACCGACGACGCCGGGCAGCACGGGCTGTCGGGCGAGCTCGAGGTGACCCTCACCGGCCCGCACGCCACGATCACCGTGGACGGCGACGACGTGGTGGTCGCCGGCTCCGGCGACATCACCCTCACCGGCGGCGAGGACGTCACGCAGTCCACCGCCACGGTGCTCCACCACTTCCACGTCGTGCGCGACTGGCTGGCCGACCGCTGGCCCGACCACCCCTGGCTCGACGACGAGGTGCCCATCGACGTGGAGGTGTCGGGCTCCTACTGCAACGCCTGGTACACGAGCGGCACGCTCAACTTCCTGCCCGGCTACCCCGGCTACTGCAACGACTTCGGCGAGATCGCCGACATCGTCTACCACGAGTACGGTCACGGCATCCACAACTACATCCTCGCGGCGGGCACCTGGGCGGGCGACGTGAGCGAGGGCAGCGCCGACTACGTGAGCGCCACGATCAACGACGACCCGGTGATCGCGCCCGGCGCCTGGCCCGACGGCAGCGCGATTCGCGAGATCGACGAGGACCACGTCTACCCCGACGACCTCGTGGGGGAGTCGCACGAGGACGGGCTGATCTGGGCGAGCTTCCTGTGGGACCTGCGGGAGGCCTGGGCCGACGCCTACGGCGCCGGGACCGGGGTGGAGATGGCCGACGAGCTGTTCCTGGGGGCGCTGTCGCAGGGGCCGACGCTGACCGACGCCTACGAGGCGGTGGTGCTGGCCGACGACGACGACGGCGACCTGTCGAACGGCACCCCCCACGCCTGCGAGCTGGTGGACCTGCTCGACGCCCACGGCCTCGGCCCCGGACCCATCGGCGTGGTGAGCTTCGACCACGAGCCCCTGGAGGACCAGCCCTCCGCCGCCGAGGGCTACCCGGTGCGCTTCGAGCTGTACGAGCTCACCGAGGGCTGCGGCGACTTCGACCCCGACAGCGTGCAGCTCTGGTTCGCCACCGGCGACACGCCCCTGCCCGAGGGCACGCCCTGGGACGGCGGCGACGACACCGGCGGCGACACCGGGGCGAGCGAAGACGCGAGCTGGGACGGCTGGACGGCCGTGCCCCTGGAGCGCGACGGCGACACCTGGAGCGGCACGATTCCCCGGCAGCTCCCCACCACCCGGGTGCGCTACTTCATGCTCGCCGCCTCCACCGACCGCGACGAGGTCGTGACCACCCACGGCGGGCTCGAGGAGGCCGTCTGGACCTTCACCGTGGGCGACCGCGAGGCGATCTGGTGCGAGGACTTCGAGAGCGGCGCGCCGGACTGGGAGCACGGGCCCGGGCTGCCCGACGAGCCCGACACCGAGGGCGTCTACACCGACCAGTGGGCCTTCGATGCGCCGGCGGGCGGGGTCTTCGACCCGGACGCGCCCTACGAGGGCGCCGCCATCGCGATCACGGAGCCCGGCGGCGAGTACCTCCCCGACAACCGGCAGTACCTGCTCTCGCCCGAGGTCGACCTCGACGGCGGCGGGCGCATGCTCATGCTGAGCTTCCACCGCTGGCTCACGGTGGAGGACGGCCTGTACGACCAGGCCCGGGTGCTGGTGAACGGCGAGCCGGCCTGGGCGAACCCGGCGACCGAGGGGGGCGAGCAGCACACCCTCGACGGGCGCTGGGTGCAGCAGGACATCGACCTCGACGCCGAGGCCCTCGGCGGCAGCGCGCGCTTCGCCTGGACGCTGAGCAGCGACCCGGGGCTGGAGTTCGGCGGCTGGGCCCTCGACGAGGTGTGCGTGGTGCGGCTGGCCGACGTGCCGGGGCACTACCGGGTGCGCGACCTCGACGCCTCCGACGACGCCGACACCCTCACGATCACCTGGACCCAGCCCTTCATCGAGCCGCTGGCGGCGACGGCGCTGGTCCGCAAGCGCGACGGCTGGCCGGAGAGCGTGGACGACGGCCTCATCCTGCACCTCGACCTCGACCCGACGCCCGGCGAGGTGATCACCGTCGAGGACCCGGAGGCCCTGCCCGGCGAGACCTGGCACTACGCGCTGTTCGCGGCCGACGAGGGCGAGGACGGCGAGCCCGCCTGGTACACGGACGTGGTGGAGGACGAGAACGCCGACGTCGGCGGCATTCCCGCCCCCGACACCGACACGGGCCCGGCGGACACGGGGTCGGCGGACACCGGGGCGGCCGGCGACGGCGGGGCGGCGCCGGAGGAGGCGGAGCCCCCGGCGGAGGAGGCGCCCCGGAGCTGCGGCTGCGGCGTCGCCGGCAGCGCGGCGCCGTGGGCGTGGCTGCTGCCGGCCTGGTTCGCGGCGGTGCGCCGCCGGCGGTAGGCCCCGGGTCGCTACTCCTCGGCGCCGAGCCCGAGGGCCGCGAGGCGCGGGTCGGCGGCAGCGATTTCGACGACGGTGACGGGGTCCGACCAGGCTCGCCGCAGGCTCTCCACGGCCCGGGGGACGGCCTCCGCCGGATCAACCTCGTCGACGACCCCGGCGAGGGCGGCCTCGGCCGCGCGGCGGGCGGCGGCGTGCAGGGCCTCGGCGGCGGCGGCGCGCAGCGCGTCCGGGTCGGCGGTCCCGGCGCCGCCCAGGCGGGCGACCACGTCCTCGACCAGCCCGGGCATCCGGGCGCCCACCGCGGCCTCCACCACCGCGTCGACGATCTCGGTGCGGCGCAGGCCCCACAGGCGGGTCAGGGCGTCCCGGGCCCGGTCGCGGCGGGCGGCGTGGAGGCCCACCAGCTCCTCGAGCTGGTAGCGGTCGAAGCGGGCGGCCTCGTGCATGAGGAAGCCGAGGAGCACGACGGTGGCGATCCACACCATCCAGGGACTGCACCACGCCGGGTGATCCGCCCTGCACATGTGCGGCACGAGCTGGCTCGCCAGGACGCCCCAGGCCCCGACGGCGACGACGAGGCCGTCGAGGGTGGCGGCGCGCACCCAGTAGCTCCGCAGGAGCCGGTACCCGGCGCCGTCGCTGGCGGTCTCGCGCAGCTCTCCCCAGAGGCGCGCGTAGAGCTTGGCGAAGCGCCGCTCGAAGGTGCGCGACCACCGGGCCGGGAGGCCGTCGCGCCATTCCAGCGGCCCCGCCTCGTCCGGCGCGAACAGCGGCGCGAAGCGCGGGTCGGCGTCGAGGCCCAGGGCCCGGAGGTTCGCCGCGAGGGCGAACCCGAGGAAGGGGCGACCGCCGTCGCGAGGCGAGGCGTCGGCCGGGTCCGGGGCCAGCGGGCTGTCGAGGCCGGCCCACGGGCCGAGCAGCGTGCGGCGCACGGCCCGGCCGACGGCGAAGCAGCCGAGCCCGGCGACGTAGGCGAGGAGCACCCCCGCCACGAGGGCCCAGTCGCCGAAGGAGGAGGCGGCGACCCCGCGGTGGTGCAGCCAGACCGCCACCGCCAGCACGAAGGTGCCGCCGCTGACGAAGAAGGAGAGGTCGAACAGGTCGAAGAAGTCGGCGAGGCGCTCCAGCAGGGCCCCCACCGCTCGTGCCAGTTCCGCCACCGTTCACCTCGCGAAAGCCGCCCCGGAAGGCGGTGGAATCACCGGCGGACCCTACCACGGCGACGCCGCTCGACCGCGAGGAGCGCCGCCGCGGAGAGGGCGGCCAGCAGGAGGCCCGCGCGCAGGCCGGGCTGGCGGTAGACGAAGACGAGGCGATCCGCGGGCTCCCGGAGCCAGGCGGCGCGAAAGGCCCCGCCGGCGCGCAGCACCGCGACGGGTCGGCCGTCCGCGAGGGCGGTCCAGCCGGGGGCCCAGGCGTCGGCGAGCACCACGAGCCCGCGCCGGCCGCCGACGGCGACCTCGACGCGCTCGGGCCGGGGCTCCCGCACCGGGAGCGGCACCGGCGCGGCCGGCGTCGCCCGGGCGGCCTCGGCGGGCAGGTCCTCCACCGGCGGGCGGGCGCGCCGGTCGGCGGAAGCGAGGCGGCGCAGCGCTTCCTCGGGGGAGGTCACCGGCTCGCCGGCGGCGGCCAGCCAGGCCCGGGGCGCCGGCGGGTCGAGGGCGTAGACCGCGAGCGGCGCCGGGGCGGCGAGGCGCAGGCGGCGCAGGGGCCCCGGGTCGTCGAGGGGCTCCGGGGCGAGGACGGCGCGCACGGCGGCGAAGCGCAGGAGGTGCGCCGAGGGCAGGCGGTCCACCGGGTACCAGGGGCCTCGCGGGCGCGGGTTCAGGGCCGCCATGAGGCGGTGGGTGGTGCGGGAGACGGGGAGGTCGTAGCCGCGCAGGTCGCGCAGGCCGGCCAGCGCCCCGGTGTTCGGCTGGAGCGCCCAGCCGAGCCCGAGGACGCGGCCGGTGCCGAGGACCGGGTCGGAGACGGCGGCCTGGACCGCCGAGC
>WGAH01000847.1 GCA_015489145.1 Deltaproteobacteria bacterium | reverse complement strand
GGCGGGCGCTGGACGAGGAGGAGGGGGCCATGCGCCGGCGAGGGTAGCAGCGGCCGCGCCGCCCGCGGGGCGCTCCGGGCGGGGTTCGGCGTCGAACCGCCGTGCCGGAGGGCAGCCCCGCGGGCTACGGGTGGCGCATGGTGCCGCTCGCCCTGCTCGCCGCCTGCGCCGGGGGCCCGCCGGACCGCCCCGCGGACGTGCTCCTCGTCACCCTCGACACCACCCGGGCCGACCGGGTGCTCCACGAGGGCGCGGCGACGGCCGACACCCCCGTCCTCGACGGGCTGGCGGCCCGGGGCGCGGTCTTCCCCCAGGTCAGCAGCCCGGCGCCGATCACCCTCGTCAGCCACGCCACGGTGCTCACCGGCCGCGACCCGCCCCACCACGGCGTCCACAACAACGGCACCTGGCGGCTCGGCCCCGACCTGCCCACCCTGGCCGAGCGCTTCCGGGACGCCGGCTGGCGCACCGGGGCCTTCGTCGGGGCCGCGGTCCTGTCGAGCCGCTACGGGCTGGACCGGGGCTTCGCCCACTACGACGACGCGATGGACCTCGACGCCGACCCCGGCCTGTTCGGCGTGGGCCGCCGCGACTGCGAGGCGGTGACCCGGGCCGCGGAGGCCTGGATCGCCGAGCAGCCGCCCGGCGCCCGTACCTTCGCCTGGGTCCACTTCTACGACCCGCACGCCCCCTACGCCCCGCCGGAGCCCGAGCGCTCCCGCTACGCCGACCACCCCTACGACGGCGAGGTCGCCCACGCCGACCGCTGCCTGGGCGAGCTGCTCGCCGGCTGGGCGCGCGCCGGTCACGGCGAGGCGCTCCTGGTGGCGGTGACCGCCGACCACGGCGAGAGCCTCGGCGAGCACGGCGAGCCCTCCCACAGCCTGTTCGTCTACGAGGCCACCCAGCGGGTATCCCTGGTGATCGCCGGGCCGGGCGTCGAGGCGGGGCGGCGCGAGGCGGTGGTCGGGCTGGTCGACCTGGCGCCGACCCTCGCCTCCCTGGCCGGGCTGCCGCCCTGGGGCGCTGCCGAGGGTGCCGACCTCGGCCCGTGGGTGCGCGGCGAGGGCGCGCCGCCCCCGGAGCGCCCCTTCTGGGTCGAGTCGATGGTGCCGCGCGAGAACTACGGCTGGCACGCCCTCACCGGCGTGCGCCTCGGCCGGTGGAAGCTGGTGGTGGGCGTCGAGCCCGAGCTGTACGACCTCCGGGAGGACCCGGGCGAGCTGCACGACCTCGCCGCCCGGCGACCGGAGGTGGTCGCCCGGCTGGAGGCGGAACGGCGCCGCCTCGCCGAGGGCGCCGCCGCCGGCGACCGCCTCGCCCTCGACGCCGAGACGCGCGCCGCCCTCGCCGCCCTCGGCTACGTCTGGGAGGAGGGGGCCGAGGCGGCCCCGGAAGGCGGGGGCCGCGATCCCCGGGCGATGGTGGGCGTCCTCGCGCTGATGGACCGGGCCATCGCCCTCGCCCAGGCCGGCCGCCTCGACGAGGCCGTCGCCGCCACCCGGCGGGTGCTCGCCCTCGACCCGACCAACCGCACGGCGCTGACCCGCCTCGGCGTGTTCCTGCGGCGGGCCGGACGCCTCGACGAGGCGGCGGAGGCCTTCGCCCGCCAGGCCGCCCTCGCCCCCCGGGACCCCTTCGCCCGGGCGCAGCACGCCCTGGCCCTCCTCGACCTCGGCCGACCCGAGGACGCCCGCCGGGAGCTGGCGGAGGCCGAGGCCGAGGGGGTCGAGAGCATCGAGACCCACCTGGTCCTGGCGCGGGCGGCCCTCGAGGCCGGGCGTCCCGACGAGGCCCGCGCGGCCCTGGCCGCCGCGAGGCCGCTGCTGCCGGCCTCCTGGGGCGCCGAGGCCGCGGCGGGCGGCGGGGGGCCGCCGGTTCCCGACGACCAGCGCGCCTGGGACGCCACCGTGGCCGCCGCCGTCGGCGCCGCCGCCTGGGAGGCCGGCGCGTTCGGGGTGGCCCGCGAGGCCTACGAGCTGGCGGCGATCTTCGCGCCGCGCGACCCGCGCCCGCGCTTCAACCTCGGCCTGGCCCTGGACCGCCTGGGCGAGGCCGCCGCCGCCGAGGCGGCCTGGCGGGCCGCGCTCGACCTCGACCCGGACTTCGGCCCCGCCCGCCGGCGGCTCGCGGGCGCGGCCGGGAACCGCCCCGCTTCCGGCGCTCCGGCGCGGCCGGCGGCGCCGCGATAACATCCCGCCATGCCAGGCCTCGTCGACCAGTTCTGCCCCAACGTCCACGACGCGCCGATCACGGCGGCCGACTACGACCCCTACAGCGGCACCATCGTCACCGCCGACGCCACGGGCATGGTCGCGGTCCAGCGCCCCGGCGAGGCCACCCCGCAGCTCATCTTCCAGGTGCGCGACGCGGTGAACGGCGCGGTGAACCTCATCCCCGGCGGCTCCCTCGTCGCGGTGGGCGACGAGAGCGGCACCGTGGGGGTGTACCGCACCGAGGACGGCGAGCCGATCTTCATCGAGGAGCGCGAGGGTGCGCGGGGCCGGGTGCGGGCGATGCGCGGGGTCGCGATCAGCCCCGAGGGCGCGCTGCTGGCGGCCATCGCCAAGGACGGCCTGCTGCGCGTCTGGGACCTCCAGCGCGAGGAGCGCAACGCCTGGCGCGGCTTCTCGGGCTCCTCGGTCGAGTTCGGCCCCCGAGGCGACCGGGTGCTGGCGATGGACGAGGAGGGCCAGCCCCGGCTCATGGACCTCATGAGCCTCCAGGCGATCTTCATGGACCGCCTGCCCATGCCCGCCACCCACGCCCTGTTCTCCCGCGACGGCACGATGGTCATCGCCGCCGGGCCGGCGGGGCTGGCGCTGTTGCGGGTGGCCGACGGCGCCCTCATCGGCAGCTTCGCCACCCGGGGGGGCTCGGGCATCCTCAACCTCGTCACCTCCCCCGACGGCACCCAGGCCGCGGTGGTCACCCGGCGCAGCGTCCACACCTTCTCGCTGCCCAACCTCGAACCCGTGGGCAGCGTCCACCACGGCGCCCCCCACACCACCGGCGCCGCGATGTGGTCGAACCGGGGCGTCGAGGTGGCCGGCGACGACGGGCTTCTCCACCGGGGGGGCTCGGGCTCGGCCGGGCCGGTCACGGTGGTCGGCGGCTTCGGCCCCCACCGCCTGGCCGGCCACGGCGACAGCGTGGCCTGGTGGCGCGACAACCGCCGCACCCTCGAGTTCCCGGTCACCGGCCCGATTCGCGAGCTGCACGTCGACCGCGACGGCCGGCTGGTGGTCAGCGTGCCCGCCCGGGGGCCCATCGAGGTCTACAACTGCCAGACCGGCCGCCGGGTGATGGACGGCGGCCCCGAGACCAGCGGTGCCACCGGCATCGGCGTCGGCGGGGCCATCGTCGCCGTGCAGCTCCACAGCGGCGGCTGCCGCTGGTGGGACCTCGCCCGCCAGCGCGGCTTCGAGCTGAAGTGGCCCCGGGCGATGGCCCTGTCCAACGGCGGCACCTGGCTCGGCGTGGTCACGCCGCGCGGCGCGGTCAAGGTCCTCGACCCGGCGACGGGGCGCGACGCCCTGCCCCCTCCCGCCCCCCTCGCCGACGTGCCCGTGCGCCTCCTCGCCTTCGTCAACCGTCGCCCGGACCTCCTCGTCCTCGACGACGAGGGCGTGCTCGGTCACTACGACCTCGCCGAGTCCGTGCGCGAGAACCGGCCCGCCGAGGGCCGCGACGTCCTCACGATCAACGTGCCCGTCGACCGCATCTGGGGCATCACCGGCGGGCAGTACTGCGCGCTTCGCCTGCCCGAGGACGACCGCTCCTCGATCATCTGGGTCGACATCCACGCCTGCGAGGTGGTCGCCGAGGTCAACGACCTGCACCGCCACGCCTGGGTCGACGCCGAGAACGGCCTCATCCTCGAGCCCGCCCGGGCCAGCGCCATCCTCGAGCGCGAGATGGACGGCCGCGAGCGCCGGGTGCTGCGCGCCCTGCCCGACGGCGAGTGGCTCGCCTTCGGCCCCCGGGGCATCCTCGACGCCAGCGAGGGGGCCGCGCAGGTGATGTGAGGCCGGCGGTCCTCGACCGCTCCTCCCCCGCGCGGCGATGCCGACCGGGGGCCGGCGCTCCTCCTCGCACTCGGGCCATCTGTGTCAACACAGTCGGGTCGAGTGCGAGTCGAGAGGAACAGAGAGGGGCTGAACGCCGATTCAGCGACATGCCCCGGGGAGCGGCCCACGAAAGAACGCCGGTTTTCGCCAAACACAGCGCTCCCGGCAGCGGACTGAATCGCATTCACCTCGCCTGTGTCGGCGAGATGTGACGTTCACCCTCTCTGTGTTTTCCCGGACTCGCACTCGGGCCATCTGTGTCAACACAGTCGGGTCGAGTGCGAGTTCCTCGGCGAAGGCCGGGGCTCGGGGCGGGGCGGTTCCTGCCGCGCGCGGCGATGGCGGCCGGGGGCCGGCGCTCCGGGGCTTGGGATCACCATCCCGGGATCTCCCCGCCGGCGGCGATGGTGAACAGGCCGATGTTCGCGCCGTTGTCCGCCATGAG
>WGAH01000846.1 GCA_015489145.1 Deltaproteobacteria bacterium | reverse complement strand
GTTCTCCGGCGCCCCCATTCCCGCCGACGCCCCCGTCGACGCCTCGATGCCGCCGGTGCCGCGCCTGCGCTACGAGCCGGCCAGCGACGAGGCCCAGGCCTGGGAGCAGGCGGTGGCGGTGCTGGAGCGCGAAGCGCGGCAGGCCGACGACCCCGTCGCCGCCGCGCTGCTCCTGGCGGAGGCCGGCCGCATCTGCCACGGCCGCATCGGCGACTGGGAGCGGGCGGAGCGCTTCTTCGAGCAGGCCGTCTCGGCCGGCGTCGACCACCCGCGCGTCCTGCGCTGCTACGAGGACGTGGTCGCCAGCCGGGGCGACGTCAACCTGCTGCGCGAGCTGATCGAGCGCCGCGCCCGGGCCGTCGAGGGTCCCGCCGCCGCCGAGGCCCTCGACGACGCCGCCCTCGTCGAGCGCAACCAGCTCCGGCGCGACGCCGAGGCCATCGCCCTGCTCGAGCGCGCCCTCGAGCACGACCCCGAGGACTGGTTCGCCCTGCGCCTCCTCCGGGAGCTGTACCCGCGCGCCGGCGACACCGCGGCCCTCGCCCGCGTGCTCGGGCGCATGGCCGAGCTGACCACCGGCCCGCGCCGGGCCCGCTACCTCCTCGAGCGCGCCCAGGTCGCCGAGGAGCAGCTCGGCGACATCGACGCCGCCCGCGAGGCCTACCGGGCCGCCCGGGAGGCCGACCCGACCTCCCGCCCCGCCTTCCTCGCCCTGGAGCGCCTCTACCGGGTCGACGGCGACGACGCCGCCCGGGTCGCCCTGTACCGCGAGGAGGCCGCCGTCCAGCCCACCGACGCCGACCGCGCCTTCTGGCTGGCGCGGGCCGTGGCGGTGGCCCGCCGCGCCGGCCTCCCCGATGACGAGATCGAGGCGCTGTACCGCGAGCTGGTCGCCGCCTCGGGCCCCGGCGGCACCGAGCTGCGCCGCGAGTACCACGCCTGGCTCGCCTCCCGCGAGCGCTGGGAGGACCTCGCCCGGGCCATCGAGGAGGAACTCCCCCTCCTCCCCGAGGACGAGCTCGCCTTCGCCCGCTACCGCCTGGCGCGCATCCTCGACCTGCGCCTCGGCCGGGCCGACGAGGCCCTCGCCGCCTACCGCGCCGTCCTCGAGGCCGACCCCGCCGCCAGCCCCGCCGCCGACGCGGTGAGCCGCATCCTCGGCGCCGCCGGCCGCCACCGGGAGCTCCTCGACTTCCTCGAGTCGCTCCTGCCGCGCCTCGACGACCCCAACCTCGTCGTCACCACCCTGTACCGCATGGGCGAGATCTGCGAGGGGGCGCTGGAGGACCAGGAGGGCGCGCGCACCTGGTACGAGCGCATCCTCGACACGGCGCCGGGCTACCTGCCGGCGCTCGAGGGGCTCGAGCGCGTCTACACGCGCCTGGAGGCCTGGGAGCAGCTCGCCGCCGTCTACGAGCAGCGGGCCATCTTGAGCGAGGACCCCCAGGGCATCGCGCTGCAGCTCCACCGCGCCGGGTCGGTCTGCGAGTTCCGCCTCGACGACCGCGCCCGCGCCCGCGACTTCTACCGCCGGGCCCTCGACGCGGTGCCCGACTTCCCGCCGAGCCTCGACGCCTACGCCCGCATCCTCGAGGCCGACGGCGACTGGGCGGGGATCGCGCGCCTGCTCCTCGACGCCGCCGCCGTCACGCGCGATTCCAACGAGGTGGTGAGCTTCACCTACCGCGCCGCCCGGGTCCTCGCCGACAAGGTCGGCGATCTCGAGCGCGCCATCGGGGCCCTGCGCCGGTGCCTCGACCTGTCGCCGGGCTTCCTGCCCGCCATCGCCCTGGTGCGCGAGCTGTCCGCCCGCACCGGCTCCTGGGAGGACGTCTACGAGTTCCAGCGCATGGAGGCCGACGCCGCCGAGGACCTCGACCGCCGCCACTGGCGCCTGCTCGCCGCCGCCGACACCGCCAGCCGGGTGCCGGGGGTCGACCCCTCCGCCGTGGCCCGGGAGGTCCTCGCCGAGGACCCGAACCACCCGGCCGCCGCCGCCCTCCTCGAGTGGGCCGCCCTCGAGGCCGGCGACCGCGCCGCCCTGGTCGATGTCTACCAGCGCCGCGCCGCCACCGCCGAGGACGAGGCCGTCCGCAACCGCCTGGCCGCCCGGGTGGTGATGCTCGCCTCCGAGGCCGGCGACACCGTCACCGCCGTCCAGGCCACCGGCGAGCTCATCGCCTCGCCGGCCCCCGACCGCCCGCTCCGCGCCATCGCCACCGTCGCCGAGGGCGCGAGCTACTGGGAGGAGGCCCGCCGCGCCCTGGAGGCGGCGGCCGCCGCCGGCGCGACCGCCGATCTCGCCGCCGAGATCGCCCGGCTGGAAGAGGTCTACGGCGACGACCCCGCCGCCGCGGCCCGTGCCTGGCAGGCCGTGCTCGACCTGGACGCCGGGCGGGACGAGGCCGCCTCGGGCCTGGAGCGCACCCTCATGCGCGCCGGGCAGACCGAGCGCCTCGCCGAGGTCCACGGCCGCCTCGCCGAGGTGGTCCCCGACGTCCCCATGCGGACGGTGCACGCCCTGCTCGCCGGCCACCTCCACGAGAGCGCCGGCGACGCCGAGCAGGCCGCCCGCTACTACCGCATCGCCTTCGACGCCCGCCCGCACCGGGGCCGGGCCTTCGAGGGGCTGGTGCGCCTCGCGATCCAGGCCGGCGACGCCGACGCCCTCGCCGAGCTCTTCGCGGCCCTGCCCGAGTCCGACCCCCTCGAGCTCGCCGAGGGCTACGAGGAGGTCGGCGCCTGGGAGCGGGCGGTCGAGGTCCTGCGGGAATGGCTCGACGCCCACGCCGGCGATCCCCGGCAGCCGGCCGTGCTGCTGCGCCTGGAGCACGCCCTCGAGAAGGCCGGCGACTACCAGGCGGTCTTCGAGGTGCTCGGCCGGCGCCTGGAGGCGACCCACGACCCGCAGGCCCGGGAGGCCATCGAGGCCAAGCGCCGGTGGGTCCTCGCCGAAAAGCTCGCCGACACCGAGGAGGCCTGGACCTTCTACCGGCAGCTCCACGAGGAGTCCCCCGACGACCGCGACGTGCTGGAGGCCCTGGCCCGCATCGCCGGCGCCCGCGGCGAGACGGCGCTGGCCATCGAGTACCTCGAGGGGCTGGCCCGGGTGGCCGCCGACCCGGTCGACCGGGCGCGCTACCACCGCCGCATCGCCGAGGTGCACCTCGCCGGCGACGAGCCCGACACCGAGGCGGCCCGGGCGGCGCTGCTCCGGGCCCTCGACGAGCACCCGGCCGACCTCGAGGCCCTGTCCGCCCTCGAGGCGCTCGCCGAGGCCGCCGAGGACTGGCGTGCCCTGGTGGGCACCCTGGCCCGGCGCTCGGCGCTGGTCGAGGGCGAGGAGCAGCTCGCCGTCTACCGGCGCATCGCCAGCACCTGGGAGGATCGCATCGGCGACGCCGCCGTCGCCCTCGACGCCTGGCGCAAGGTCCTCGAGCACGCCCCGGACGACCCCGAGGCCCTCGACCACGTCATCGCCCTGAGCCGCGCCGCCGAGGACTGGCCGACCCTCGCCAGCGCCATCGAGGCGCGGCTGCCCTCCCTGGAAGGGGCGGAGCGATCGGCGCTGCAGGCCGAGCTCGGGCGCGTCCTCCTCAAGAAGCTCTACCGCGAGGACGACGCCATCGCCGTTCTCGACGAGGCCAGCAGCGGCGCGGCCCCGAGCCTCGAGGCCGCCGCCCTCCTCGAGCGCGCCTGGGCCGCCCGGGGCGGCTGGGACAAGGTGGTGGACGCGATCCTCCGCCAGGCCCGAGCCAGCGAGGGGGAGGAGGCGATCCGCCACTTCCTCCGCGCCGCCGAGACCTGCCTGGAGACGCTCCACGACCGCGACCGGGCGGCGGCGGTCTACGAGGAGCTGCTCGCCGTCGACCCCGACAACGCCGAGGCCCTGCGCTTCCGCGGCGCCCACCTCTACAAGGCCGGCGACTACGCCGGGGCCGTCGAGGTCTTCGCGCGCATGGAGGAGGCCGAGCGCGCCCGCGACCTCGACGACTTCGACGTGAAGATCGAGGTGGCGCTCTACTACTTCCGCTACGCCGAGGCCCTGCGCGCCCTCGGCCGCCGCGACGAGGCCGTCAAGCGCTACGAGGACGCGCTCGCCCTCAACCCGAGCCACCTGCCCTCCCTCGAGGCGGTGGGACCGCTCTACATGGCCGAGAAGCGCTGGGAGGACGCCGCCACCGTCTACCGGCAGGTGCTCCAGCTCACCGGCGGGCAGGGCGACCCGGGGCGCGTGGCGGCGACCTACACCAACCTCGGGCGGGTCGAGCTCGAGCTCGGCCGCCTCGACAAGGCGAAGAAGCGGTTCAACAAGGCGCTGGACCTGCGGCCCAACGACGTGCGGGCCCTCCAGGGCATCGCCGACGTGCTGTTCGCGCGGCAGGACTGGAACAACCTGCTCAACGTCTACAACAACATCATCTACCACGCCCAGGAGCCCGGCGAGGTCGTCGACGCCTACCTCACCAAGGGTTTCGTGCTCGACACCCACCTGGACCTGCCCGAGAAGGCCGCCCAGCACTACGAGAAGAGCCTGGCCTTCAACCCGGCCCAGCCCTCGGCGTTGCTGCGCCTCGGCGAGCTGGCCCTGCGTCGGCAGCAGTGGCCCGAGGCGGCCAACCTCGCCGACCGCGGCCTGGCCCTGGAGGTGGACGACCCCTTCACCCTGTCGGGGCTGCACCTGGTGCGGGCCGTCGCCTTCGGCGCCGTCGGCGACATGGAGGTGGCGCGGCAGGCCTACGCCGCCGCCCTCGCCACCGACGCCGACCTCGGCGAGCGCCTCGGCCCGGACATGCCGCCGCCGGCGGCTATCCACGAGGTCCTGCGCGAGCGCCTGCGCGAGCGGCTGTAGAGGCGGGAGGCGCTACTCGGCGGCGCCCGCGCGGGCGCGCTCGAGGCGCTTCTTCGCCTTCTCCCAGCGGGCCTCGGCCGCCTCGACGTCGGCCTCCTCGCCGTTCTCGACGGCGAGGCGGGCCGTGACGAGGTCGCGCTCGGCCTCGAGGGCGGCGATGCGCGCTTCGAGGAGGGCGCGGGCGGCGCTCCCGGCGTCCGAGGCCTCGGCGGCCTCGCGGGTCCCGGTGCGGGAGGCGTCGAGGGTGTCCCGGGTCTCGGCCCTGCCGGCCTTCTTCGCCTCGCGGGCGTCGCCGACGTGGTCCCGCGCGGCCCTCACGTCGCTCTTCGCGCGCTTCACGGCGGCGCTCGCCTGCTTCTCGGCGGCGCGGGCGCGCTTCTCCTCGGCCCGGGCCTCGTGCAGGGCGGCGACGGCGGCCTCCTTCCCAGCGCGGGCCCGGGCGACCTGCTCGGCGCCGTCGGCGGCCCCGGCCTTCTTCGCGGCCTTCGCGGCCTTCACCGCCGCCTTCGCCGCCTTGAGCTTCGCCTTCACCTCGGCGGTGCGCGCGTGGGCGGCCTTGCGGGCGGCGGTGGCCGCCTCCGCGGCCGCCTCGGCGTCCTCGCGCCCGGCCTTCCGGCGGGCGAGCTCGCCCCGGGCGTCGCTGAGCGCCGCGGCGTCGCCCTCCCGGCTGGCTCGCGCCTCGTCGCGGGCCGCCCGCTTCTCGCCCCGGGCCGCCGTCTCGGCGTCGCGGAGCTGCCGCTCGGCGGCCCGGGCGGCCTCGAGCCGCGGGCGGAGCTCGGCGAGCTCCGCGTCGATGGCCTGGAGCCGGGCCGAGAGGGCCGCGGGGTCGCCGGCGGCCTCGTCGGCGGCGGTCTCGTCGGCGGGCTCCCCGCCGGTCTCCTGGGCGGCGGCGGGCAAGGGGATGGCGAGGAGAAGCAGGAAGGCGAGGCGAGGGGACATGGGGCCTCCAGTTGGGATCCGCCCGCAGACCTACCCGAACGGGACGACGGTGCCATGACGTCGGCCTTGCGGGAGGCGGGCGCGCCTCCCACCGGGAGGTACACGCGGCATCCTGCCGCGTCATGGACGGGCCTGCGTGGTCGGGCAAGCCTCGCCAGGCCCGGCGCCGGGCTGGCGATGAAGCCCCGGGACTCGGCGCCGGTGATCCCGGCCGTCGGCCGGCGCTCCGGCTTCTCGCCCGGCGGTGCCGGCGGCTGGGCGGCGCTCGCGGGCGGTCGGCGCTCCCGGGCGGTCGGCGCTCCCGGGCGGTCGGCGCTCGCGGGCGGCCGGCGCTCCTCGCGTCGGGTTAGCCGGGCCGCATGGACGCCGACCGCATCTACCTCGACCACAACGCCACCACGCCCATGCTCCCCGCCGTGCGCGAGGCGGTCGCCGAGGCCTGGGAGCGCGCCTGGGCGAACCCGATGTCGCCCCACGCCCACGGCCGCGCCGCCGCCGCCGCCCTCGACCGCGCCCGCGAGCAGGTCGCCGCCCTCGTCGGCAAGGAGCCGCGCGACGTGATCTTCACCAGCGGCGCCACCGAGGCCAACGGCGCGGTGCTCGGCGGCCTCGTCGACGAGGCGCGTCCGCTGGTGATCGCCAGCGCCGTCGAGCACCCCTCGGTCCGGGCCTGGAGCCACCTCGAGGCGCCGGTGGGCTCCGACGGCATCGTCGACCTCGACGCCCTGGCCGCGCTGCTCGACGAGCACGCCGGGCGCGTCGCCGTCGTCACGGTGATGGCCGCCAACAACGAGACGGGGGTGATGCAGCCCACCGAGGCGGTCCACGCCCTGTGCCGCGAGCGGGGGGTCGTCTACCACTGCGACGCGACGCAGCTTCCCGGCAAGGCCCCCTTCCGCGTCTCCGCCGACCTCGTCACCCTGTCGGCCCACAAGTTCGGCGGCCCCAAGGGCGTCGGGGCCTTTGTCGGCCGCCCGCGCCCCCACCGCCCCCTCCTGCGCGGCGGCGGGCAGGAGCGCGGCCTGCGCTCGGGCACCCACAACGTGCCGGGCATCGTCGGCATGGGGGTGGCCGCCAGCCTCGCCGGCGCCGAGGACCCGGCGAAGCGCGACGCGATCGAGGCGGCGGCGAGGCGCCTCGGCGGCCGGGTGGTCGGCGAGGGCTCGCCCCGGCTGCCGAACACGAGC
>WGAH01000845.1 GCA_015489145.1 Deltaproteobacteria bacterium | reverse complement strand
CGCCAGGGCCTCGGCCTCGGCAGCGTCCTCGTCGCGACCTTCGCCCGGGCCGGCCGCGCCGCCGAGGCCGAGGCCCTGGCGGACACCCTCGTCGCGGCCGGCCGGCGCTGGGGCATCGGCGCCCGCCTCGCCGAGGGAACGCCGCCCTCCCGGTGAGCGCCTAGCCCCTGCCGCCCCCGCGCTCCAACACGCGCAGGCGCCGCAGCACCTCGGGCAGGCGGCGCAGGGCGGCCCACACCCGCCGCGCCTCGCGCAGGGGCATGGCCGGGGCGCCGAGGTAGTCGCGCCCCCCCTCCAGGTCGCGGTGGACGCCGGTGCGCGCCCCGAGCCGGGCCCCGGCGCCGATGCGGACGTGGTCGGCGATGCCCACCTGCCCGCCGAGCACCACCCCGTCGTCCAGGGTGACGCTGCCGCTGAGGCCCGCCTGCCCCGCCACCAGCACGCCGCGCCCGAGGCGACTGTTGTGGCCCACCTGCACGAGGTTGTCGAGGCGGCTGCCGCGGCCGATGCGCGTCTCGCCGAGGAACGCGCGGTCGATGCAGGTGTTCGCGCCGATCTCCACGTCGTCCTCGACGACCACCCGCCCGACCTGCGGCATCTTCTCCGGGCCCTCGGGGCCCGGGTGGTACGAGAAGCCGTCGGCGCCGAGCACCGCGCCGGCGTGGATGCGGCAGCGCCGCCCGACCACCGTGCGGGGGTAGAGCACGACGTGGGGGAAGATCACGGTGCCGGCCCCCACCTCGCAGTCGGCCCCGATCCACGCCCCCGGGTGGACGACGACGCCGGGCCCGAGCCGCGCCGTCGGGTCGACGTGGGCGCCGGGGTGGACGCCGGGGCGGTGCTCCTCGGGAAAGAGGCGCCGGAGCAGCGCGGCGAAGGCCCGGCGGGGGTCCTCCACCACGACGCAGGTGCGGCCGGGAAGCGGCGCCCGGCAGATCAGCACCCCCGCCGCCCCGGCCCGATCCGCCCGCGGCGCGCCCTCGACGAAGGCGGCGCAGTCCGGGCCGGCCGTCTCGACCGGGGCCACCGCCCGCACCTCCCGGTCGGGGCCGTGAAGCGCGCCGCCGACGAGGTCGGCGATGGCCGAGGCCGCCAGGGGTTCGTGCCGCCGCACCCGTCAGAACTCGAAGGCGCAGTCGGAATCGATGACGAGGGAGGTGGCCTCGGTCTCGTCGAGAACGGAGAAATCCTCGGTGGCGCGGTCGATGCCGATGGCCGACCAGCCGACGGGCAGGCCCATGAAGGCGAGGCTCACCGCCAGCTCCACGTCGGTGGGCTCCGGCATCCACCAGGGCATGACGACGAGGTTGTCCGAGCAGGCCGAGTACAGCGGCAGGTCGCCCTCGCCCAGCGCCCCGTCGCCGTCGTCGGCGTAGGCGAGCAGCATCTCGGCGCCCACGTCCACGTCGCCGTCGAGCGGCCCGATGTGCGAGGCCGGCGGCTCGCCGTCCAGGTCGATCTCCCAGGTGGCGCCCAGGGCCTCGTCGTAGAGCAGCGTGCCCCAGGCGGTGCCGTCCATGTAGGTGAAGGGCACCAGCGCGAGGCGCAGCTCGTCGGGGTCGGCGTCGACGCCGCCCATCGTGCCGCCCACCGTCAGCGTCTCGTTCGGCAGCAGGTTGACCTCGAGGGGGATCGCGCCGGTGTCGTAGGTGGTGAGGTCGTCGGCGCCGAACAGGATCGCGTTCCAGCCCTCCTGCAGCTCCGGCGGCAGGCCGACCGCCGGCGGCGCGATGTAGAGCAGCCAGATCGTGTCGGCGGCGGTGATCACCTCGTCGCCCCCCGGCACGCCGTCGCCGTCGGTGTCGACGTGCAGCGTCGGCGCGTAGAAGGCGACCTCCAGGCCCTTCATCGCGACGAGATCGGCGTCGTCGGGGGTGGGCAGCTCCAGGGTGACGGTGTCGGCGGTCACCTCGGCGTGCGCGATCGTGTCGCCCACGTCGATGCTGTCCTTGCCCGGCAGCACCCAGGTCGCCGCCAGGGTGGTCCCCTCCCAGTCCCCCTCGATCACGAAGCTGACCGGCTCGGTGTCGGTGTCCGTGTCGGTGTCCGTGTCGGTGTCCGTGTCCGTGTCGGCGTCCGCGTCGGCATCCGTGTCGGTGTCGGCGTCCGCGTCGGTGTCGGCGTCCGCGTCGGTCCCGGTGTCGGGGCTGGCGGTGTCGTCGCCGAGCGGCGCCTTGCCCGACTTGCAGGCGGGGGCGGCGAGGGCCAGGACGGGGATGAGGGCCAGGATGGAAGCGGTGCGCACGGTGTCCTCCTTTCCCGCGACGAGCGCAGGGTACACCCCCTGAGACCCGCCGGCGAGCTCGAGGGGAAAGGAAAATCGGCCGCTACATGCCCTCGATGATGTGGAATTCCACCCGGCGGTTGTTGGCGCGGCCCTCGGCGGTGCGGTTGGTGTCGATGGGGCGGGTCTCGCCGTAGCCCACGGCCTCGAGGCGCGACGGGTCGATGCCGGCCTGCACGAGGTAGTTCATCACCGACTCGGCCCGGGCCTGGCTGAGCTTCATGTTGTAGCTGTCGCTGCCCTGGCTGTCGGTGTGGCCCTCGACGCGGACGCGGATCTTCGGGTAGTCCCGCATCACCTGGGCCACCGAGTCGAGAATGCCGTAGGACTCGGGCAGGATGCGGGCCTTGGCCGTCTCGAAGAGGATCTTCTCGCCGATCTCGATGCGCTCCTTCGTGATCCGCACGTTCTGGGGCTTCACGTCGGGGCAGCCGTCGTCGTCGAGGTACTCGTTGAGGTTCTCCGGCTCGTCGGGGCAGGCGTCGTCCTTGTCGAGGATGCCGTCGCCGTCCTTGTCGATCACGCCCTCGGGGCAGCCGTCGCCGTCCTCGTAGCCGTTGAAGTCCTCCGGGTCGTTCGGGCACTTGTCGGCGGTGTCGACGATGCCGTCCTGGTCGTTGTCGACCTCGGGGCAGCCGTCCGCGTCCTCGAAGCCGTCCTTGTCCTCGGGCTGGTTGGGGCACTTGTCCTGGTCGTCGGAGATGCCGTCCTGGTCGCGGTCGTGCTCCGGGCAGCCGTCCTCGTCCTCGATGCCGTTGAAGTCCTCGGGCTCGTTCGGGCACTGGTCGTTGCGGTTCCAGATGCCGTCGCCGTCGTCGTCGCGCGGGCGGCAGGCGTCGGCCTTCTGGAGCGCGATGGCGATGTTGGTGCGGGCCACCTCGAGGTGCTCCTGGGCCCGGCGGATGTCGCCCTCCTTGAACTCGAGCTCGGCGAACTCGTTGTTCGTCTCGGCGAGGGCCAGCTCGCGGGGGGCGCACTTGCGCGCCCACTCGTCGGCGTGGGCCTTGTCGAGGTCGCGCACCAGCTCGCGGTGCCACTGCTGGACCGGGCCGGGCCGGGCGCAGCCGGCGACCAGGAGGAGGAGCAGGGTGAACAGGCGCTTCACGGCTGGTCCTCCTCGTCGAGGTCGTCGTTCAGCTCGTCCACGTCGATCTTCTCGCCGCCCTGGATGCCCGGCTCGGGCTGCTCGCCGCCGCGCTCGACCTCCTCGGGCACGAGGTCGGGCATGTCCTCGGCCATCTTCGCCTTCTCGGCCTTCTTCGCCACCTCGTCGGCCTTCGCGGCCCACTCGCTGGCCTTGCGCGCGAAGTCCTCGGCGGCGCCGAAGTCGGAGTGGCTCCACTCCTCGCGGGCCTTGATCCGGTACTGCTCGGCCTTGGTCCACTCGTAGACCGCGAGCTCCGGGGCGTCGGTCTGCTCGGTCAGCAGGGTGTCCTGACCGGCCTCGACGAGGTGGTAGGTGGCCTTCGCGGCGGTGCAGCCCCCCAGCGAGAGGGCGGCGGCGAAGGCGAGGATGTTCGGGCGGCTTCCGATCATTCGACCATCCCAGCGGCCCCGGTCGGCGGCGCGCGCACCTCCGCCGGGGAAAGGAACGGCGAGATCAACGCACGGCGACGGGGCACTGTCAAGGCGGGGGCGGGTCGGCCGCTTCCCCGGCCCCCTCGGGGAGGGGCGCGGCGGGCCCGTCGCCGTCGCCGGAGGCCCCGTCGCGCAGGGCGGCCAGGTCGAAGACCGCCATGCCGAAGCGGTCGGGCATCTCCTCGGCGGGGAGCTGCACCTCCTGGCTGGCCCAGGGCACCCAGGCGCCGTTCACCGGGAAGCTCCGCCGGCGCCCCGGCCAGTCGCGCGCCTCCTGGTCGACGTGGCGCGCGGGCTCGATCCCGAGGCGCTCGGCCAGGGCGCGCACGACGTGGCGGTAGAGCACCCCGCCCTCCCGCGGGTCGATCAGGTAGTAGCCGCGCTCGTGGACGACGAGCCAGCGGTAGTCGGCGGCCTCCATGAGCGCGCGCAGGTCCTCCGGCGCCAGGGCGTCGAGGGGCGCCGACAGCGGGTCGAGGGACAGGGCGCGAAACACCTCCCGGGCCGGATCGCGGCGCGGGTCGGGGGCGGCGAGCCACCGGAGCAGCCGGCCGTCGGGCCCGCCGCCGCGCCGGCGGAAGGCCGGGGGAATCGCCGCCGGCGTCGCCCAGGAGCGGTAGACCTTGCGGTGGTGGAAGGCCTGGTAGGCGCAGATCAGGTCCTGCTGCTGGTCGAGGGGCAGCTCGATGATGCCCTCGCGCACGCCGTCTTCGAGGCCCGCATACCACGAGGGCAGGGAAAACGCGCTCACCTGGGTGGGCACCCGCCACATCGCCGGGCGGGCCTGCCCCTCGCCGACGGGCCCGAGGTCGAAGCGGTAGAAGGGCTGGAGCGCGATGCCGGCCAGCGCGACCAGCGCGAGCAGGCCGCGCCGCAGGGGGCGCAGGCGGTCCAGCGACATCGCGAGCAGCACCACCGAGGCGACCACGACCATGCTCGCCATGCGGTAGGGCGCGAACATGCGCGACATGCCGGGGATCCAGGTCCACATCAGCGCGAAGGGCAGCCGCACCACGTAGTCGCCGAGGCGCACGACCTCGCTGGTGTCGCGGAGGGCGCCGAGCTTGAGGAAGGGGCCCAGGGTGCCCACCCAGAACACCAGCCAGGTCAGCAGCCAGGCCCGGGCGCGGCGCAGGCGGATCGCGGGCAGCACCCCGAGCAGGAAGGCGAGGGCCGGGAAGGCGAGGACGCCGTGGCGGGGGTTGATCACGTAGTCGGCGGGCCAGGCCGAGTCGATGGTGCGGTGCAGGCTCGCCAGCACGTTGTCGCGGTAGGTCGAGGGGCGCAGGGGCGCCGAGGCGATCGTGTCGTAGCTCGGGAAGGGCAGGAAGAAGCTCACCTCGGGGAGCTGCGTCACCCCGCCCTGGCCGCCGGCCTCGCGGCCCTCCGAGAAGTACGGCGCCAGGAAGAGCAGCACGCCGACCCCGGCGGTGAGGGCCATCGGTCCGAGCCAGCGGGCCGCCGCGCGCGGCCGGGGGCGCTCCCGAAGGGCCCAGGCCCCCAGGTGAATCGCGGAGAACATGGCCGCGAACAGGCCGTAGAACCAGTAGAACGCCGCCGTGAGCGCAAAGAGCGCGCCGGCGACGGCGCCGTCGAGGGCCCGCCCCGTGCGCTCGGCGCGGGCGAGGGCCACCGGGTAGAGCAGCAGCCACCACAGCAGGACCTGCCGGAGCCCCGTCTTGTTGACGTCCTGGATCACCAGCGGGTTGACGATGCCCAGGGCCCCGGCGGCCAGGGCGACGAGGCGCGAGCGCGTGAAGGAGCGGGCCAGGGCGTAGGCCGCCAGCCCGTTGCCGGTGAGGATCACCAGCACCTTGAGGTTGTGCTGGGCCGGAAAGCCGAAGAGCCGGTCGAGGGGCCAGCTCAGCAGCAGGATGTCGAGGATGTTGCCCGTCTCCGGGTAGCGGCCGAGGGCGACGAGGGTGCGGAGCGCCTCGACGGGGCCGAGGTCGGAGGCGCCGATGGCCCGCACCTCCTCGAAGTGCCACCACTGCCGCCAGGTCCAGCCGCCCAGCTCGCCGCCGCCGACGATGACCTCGCGGAGGTGGGCGGCGACCGGCCAGGTGAGGGCGACGGCGAGGCCGGCGAAGACCGCCAGGGCCACGGCGACCTCGACGGCCGCCGCCGCGAACCGGGGCCGGCGCTCAGGCGCCATCCGGCACCTCCCCGGGTCGGGCGAGGGTGAAGACCTGGAGGCGGTCCGCCGGCCAGGGCTCGGGCTCGCCGAAGACCGCGCGGAGCAGGGTCATCACCTGCCGGAGCTTGAAGTCCGGGTAGAAGCGCTCGTGGACGACGACGTAGCGGTAGCCCTCCCGGGCGAGGAGCCGCCCGCTCGCCACGAGGTCGAGCTCGGGCAGGCGCGGCGCCAGCGTGCGGGCGCGGGTGGCCTCCAGCCGGATGAGGGTGGCGAGGAGGTGGTTGTCGAGGGCCGCCTGGGGCATGGGCTCGTTGAGCGACCACGGCACGGGCCGGTGGTGGACGGTCTGGTACCAGGTGTAGATGCCGCGCTCGAGGTTGGGCAGGGTGAGCGGCAGGTCGAGGACGGCGCCGGGGGTCGGGTCCTCGGCCATCGCGGCGTAGGCGGCCGGGATCGCGGCGTCCGAGGCGGCCACCGGCACCGGCGCCGGCGAGCCCAGGGCGGTCTCGGCGACGAAGGCGAGGGCCACCGCCCCCGCCGCCGCCGCCCGCGCGCCGACCGGGGCGCGCCGCAGCCCGTGGCGCAGGGCCACCGCCGAGAGCACGGCCAGGGCGAGCATCACGCCGGTGACGAAGCGGAAGGGGTGGGAGATGCGGTCGAAGACGGGCAGCAGCTCGAAGACGAGGAGGAAGGGAAGCGGCACCCGGCGGCCGGCCACGCGCACGTACTCCCCGCCGACGTTGAGGTAGGGCCCGAGCGCCAGCAGGAAGAACACCGCCCCGATCCAGAGCCACGGGGCCAGCTCGCGGTAGCGGCGCGTCCAGAGCAGGGCGAGACCCGCGAGCACCAGCGCCACCCAGCCGAGGTGGATCACGATGAGCAGCTCCTCGCCGTAGAGGGCGAACAGGTCGGGGCTCGGCGTGCGGCTGAGGCTGAAGAAGGCGAGCAGGTCGGTGATGTTGTGGTGGAGCAGGGAGTTCCACACGAAGTCCGGCTCCCGGGCGACGAGGGCGTCGGGCGCCGCCAGGGAGCGGGTGAAGGCGAGAAAGAGCGGCGCCGTCAGCGCGCCGGCGAGCCCCCCGGCGGCGAGGAGGCGCGGCAGGGTGGCGCTCCAGGCCACCGAGCGGGGCTGGCGAATCGCGACGACGGCGAGGAGCAGGCCGGCGGCGAGGGCGGCGAACAGCCCGTGGTACCAGCTCGTCGCCGCCGTCAGCGCCGCGAGCAGGCCGAAGGCGAGGGCGCGGGCCCAGGTGGGGCGGTCGAGGAGGCGCACGAGCGCCCACAGCGTGAGCGGGATCCAGCCGGCGCAGACCGTCTCGGTGATGCCGTTGTAGGCCTGCCCGAGGAGGTGCGGCGAAAGCCCGAAGATCGGGATCGCGGCCAGGGCCGCCGCCCCGTCGCCGGTGACCCGCCGCACCAGCAGCCAGGCGCCAAAGCCGGCCAGGGCGAGGCTGCCGACGAGCACGGCGTTGTAGGCGAAGGCCGGTCCCGCCAGCACCGTGAGCGGCAGGGCGAGCAGGGCCTGCGCCGTGTCGATGAAGTAGAGGGTGCCCCCCCTGGGAAACCCGAGGAGATCGAGGTGATCGGGCCAGTCCCCCGCGCGGATCGACGAGGCGACCCACCAGTAGCCCCAGGCGTGGTTCCAGTTGTCGTTTCCCGGGTGGCCGGCGAGCAGCCGGGTCGGGTGCAGGGCCACCGGCCAGGTCACCGCCACCGCCGCCGCCAGGGAGGCCAGGGCGGCGAGGACCGGCGCGAACAGCGGGTGGCGGCGCAGGGGCTCCATGGGCCGGGAAGTCTACCCCGCGCCCCCGTCTCCGAGCCGCCCCGAGGCCGGGGGTAGACAGACCGGCCGCTCCTGTTTTTTCGAAGCGGGTGAGTGACGCGCGCGCCGCACAGGTCGGGCCCGAGTGTCAGGGGGGGGCGCGGTCCCTGGCGGCGGTGCCCGCGAAAACCACGGTTCCACCGTTCCGCCTGGAGACCGCCTCGCCCCGACACCCGCAAAATGGCGGTGATCGCGCCCCAGGGTAGACACTGGGGCGGGACCTGTTCCGCCGGGTCGACACGGCGGGGCCTCGAAAACACAGGCGGCGGGTGGATGTCGGGGGGGGCGGAGTCCCTGGCGCGAGCCCGCATGTGTAGACGCGGCATCCTGCCGCGTCCTCCAGGGGCCTCAGCGGCGCGGAGGGGAGCGGCCGAGGAGCGCCGGCCGGCGGCTGGTGGCCTGGTGGCCGCGGGGGTAGGCTCGCGGTCATGCCGCCTCGCCTCCCCGCCCTGACCCGGCACCGCGCGCGCCTCGCCGGCGCGGGCCTCCTCCTGG
>WGAH01000844.1 GCA_015489145.1 Deltaproteobacteria bacterium | reverse complement strand
GGTCGGCTGTTCCGGGTGACCACCTTCGGCGAGAGCCACGGGCCCGCCGTCGGCTGCGTCGTCGAGGGCTGCCCGCCGGGGCTGGCCCTGTCGGCGGCCGAGGTGCAGGCCGAGCTCGACCGCCGCCGCCCGGGCGCCTCGCCGCTGGCGAGCCCGCGGCGCGAGGCCGACCGGGTGGAGATCCTCTCGGGCGTCTTCGAGGGGCGCACGCTGGGCACCCCCATCGCCCTCCTCGTCCGCAACCGCGACGCCGACCCGCAGGCCTACGCCCCGTTGCGGGAGGTCTACCGCCCCTCCCACGCCGACTGGACCACCGAGGCCCGCTACGGCCTCCGCGACTGGCGGGGCGGCGGCCGGGCCAGCGCCCGGGAGACGGTGGGGCGGGTGGCCGCCGGCGCCGTGGCCCGCAAGGTGCTCGCTCCGGCGCGCGTCACGGCGTGGGTGGAGGCCGTGGGCCCCGTCGCGATGGGCCCCCTCGACGAGCCCCTCCTCCAGGCGCCCGAGGCCGCCGCCATCGAGGCCCACCCGGTGCGCTGCCCCGACCCGGCCGCCGCCGAGCGCATGGCCGCCCTCATCGAGGCGGTGCGCGCCGAGGGCGACAGCGTCGGCGGGGTGGTGCGCTGCCTCGTCACCGGCCTGCCCGCCGGCCTCGGCGACCCGGTCTTCGACAAGCTCGACGCCGATCTGGCCCGGGCGATGCTCTCGATTCCCGCCGCCAAGGGCTTCGCCGTCGGCAGCGGCTTTTCCGGCGCCGCGCTCCGCGGCTCGGAGCACAACGACGCCTTCCTGCCGGGCCCCGGCGGGCCGCGCACCGCCACCAACCGCTCGGGTGGCGTGCAGGGCGGCATCTCCAACGGCATGCCCCTCGACTTCCGCGTCGCCTTCAAGCCGGTGGCGACGATTCGCCGCGAGCAGGACACGGTGGACGCCGCCGGCCGCCCGGTGCGCCTGTCGGCCGCCGGCCGCCACGACCCCTGCGTGGTCCCCCGGGCCGTCCCCATCGTCGAGGCGATGGCCGCCCTGGTCCTCGCCGACCACCTGCTCCGCCTGCGGGCGATCCGCCCGGACCTGCCGCCGTCCTGAGCGTCAGCGCTCCTTGGGCGGCTTGCGGCGCTCGCCGCGCACCACGGTGCGCTTGTTGGCGGCGAGCACCTTCTTGCGGAGGCGGATGTGCGTGGGCGTCACCTCGACCAGCTCGTCCTCGGCGATGAACTCCATCGCCCGCTCGAGGGTGAGCTGCACCGGCGGGGCGAGGATCAGCTTCTCGTCGGAGCCCGCCGCCCGGATGTTCGTGAGCTGCTTGGCGCGGCAGGCGTTGACGTTCATGTCGTTCTCGCGGCTGTTCTCGCCGACGATCATCCCCTCGTAGACCTCGGTGCCCGGCCCGACGAAGAGCTTGCCCCGGGGCTGGAGGTGGAACAGGGCGTAGGCGGTGGTCGTGCCGCGCCGGTCGGCGACCAGCGAGCCGTTGATCCGGTAGGGGATGTAGCCGGCGTGCTCGTCCCAGCCGTCGAAGAGGCGGTTGAAGATGCCCTGGCCGCGCGTGTCGTTGAGGTACTCGCCCCGGAAGCCGATCAGCCCCCGCGAGGGCACCCGGAACTCGACCCGCACCCGCCCCGAGCCGGAGCTCCGCATGGTGGTCATGCGGCCCTTGCGCAGGCTCATGCGCTCGGTGACCACCCCCATGAACTCCTCGGGGAAGTCGAGGAGCGCGATCTCGTAGGGCTCGAGGACCTTGCCGCCCTCCTCGCGGGTGCGGACCGAGGGCTTGCTGACGCAGAGCTCGAAGCCCTCCCGCCGCATCTGCTCGATCAGCACGGCGATCTGGAGCTCCCCCCGGCCGTAGACCCGGATCTCGTCGGGGGGGCTGTCGGGGTCCACCCGGAGGGCGACGTTGTGGAGCACCTCCCGGTCGAGGCGCTCGCGGATCTGCCGGGCGGTGAGGTACTTGCCCTCGCGCCCGCCGAGGGGGCCGGTGTTGGCGAGGAAGGTGACGCCGATCGTCGGCTCCTCGACGTGGACCCGGGGC
>WGAH01000843.1 GCA_015489145.1 Deltaproteobacteria bacterium | reverse complement strand
ACGCCGGCCAGGTCGATGGCGCCGGGGCTCACCAGCAGCCGGTCGGGCTCGGGGGCGAAGTAGCACGCCGGCCGGTGGGCGCCCCGGGGCAGCAGCCAGGCCGCCACCTCCCCGCCGTCGGGGGAGCCGGTGGCGACCAGGTTGAGATCCGGCTCCTCGCGGCGCTGGACCTCGGCGAGAAGCTCGATGGCCGCGAAAAGATCGCGGGCCACCTCCGCCGGGGGGCCGGCGAGGCCCACCGCGAAGCGCCCCCCGACGGCGCCCCACCACGCCCGGCCGCGCCGCTCGTCCTCCAGGGGGAGCCGGCCGGCGCGCACCGCCTGGAGGTGCAGGTGGTCCGGGGCCGAGGCGCCGCTGCGGGGGCCGTTGAAGACCGCCGTCCAGCCGCCGGCGGCGGCGCGGGCGAAGGCGAGGAGGGGCTCCACCGCCTCCCGCGCGGCCTGGGGCCGGTGCTCCCGGTGGGCGAGGACGAGGTGGCCCGGGAGGATCGGCGCCGGGTTGGCGAGGACCAGGAAGCCGTCGAGGCCCGCGACCGCCAGCGCCCCCTCCTCCGGCGGGAGGTTCGCGGCGCACAGGAAGCACCGGCGGGCGGCGACGCTGGCGGCGTCCACCCGCGCCGTGGTGTTCACGCGGCGGCCCGGGTTCCACTGCACCCGCACCGGGGCGCCGTCGACGACCAGCCCGCGCTCGCGCACCGCGTCGAGGCCGGCGACGGCCCGGGCCAGGCGCGGCCAGCGGTCGGCCTGCCAGCGCAGGAAGGCGGCGAGGCGCTCGGGGAGCGGCGCGTCCTCGGCCACCCCCAGTTCCGCGGCGCCGACGATGCGCGCCTCCCAGCCGCTCACCGCGCCTCCCGGCGGCGGGCGGCCAGCTCCAGCGTGCGGAGGCGGTCCTTGAAGTGCTGGTAGCGGGCGCGGGTGAAGGGATCGAGGTCGGCGTCGGAGTTGTCCTCCCAGCGCCGGCACAGGTAGACCGGCTCGTAGAGGCGGCCGACCCGCCAGGTGCGGCTCAGGCGCAGGGCGACGGCGTAGTCCTCGCCGTAGCTCGCGTTGGGGAAGGGGTGGCGGCGCACCAGCTCGGTGGCGAAGGCCCGCGGCGCCCCCAGCCCGCCGACGCGCAGGGCGTTGTTGGGGCCGTTGTCCGGCGTCCACTCCCGGTGGTCGACGAGGCCCGGGGGGATCTCGCGCAGGTCGAAGTCGACGAGGCGGTAGGCGCCGACCGCCATGCCCGCGCGCTCCTCGCGCAGCAGCGCCACCATGCGCGCCAGGGTGTCGGCCCCGGCGTAGAGGTCGTCGCTGTCGAGCTGCACGAGGTAGCGGCCCGCCGCGGCGGCGCCGGCGGCGAGGTTCCAGCAGCCGCCGATGCCGAGGTCGCGCCGATCCGGCCGCAGGTGGACGAGGCGGGGCTCGCCCCGGCCGCGTCGGGCGAGCAGCTCGGTGGTGCCGTCGGTGGAGTGGTTGTCGACGACGAGGACGTTGAAGGGAAAGTCCGCGACCTGCCCCAGCGCGCTGTCCACGGCGTCCAGCACGGTGCGGACGCGGTTGCGGACCGGGATCACCACCGAGGCCTCCACCGGGAAGTCGCCGGCGGCCTCGAAGGGGGCGAAGGGGGGGCGCAAGCGCGCCCCGAGGCGGTCGAGGTGGTGGGTGAGGACGCGCTCGGCCTCGGCCTCCCGGGCCCGGGCGGCGGTGAGGTAGTCGAAGACCCGCTCGCCGGAACGGCGGCGGTCCACCGGGCGCACGGTGGCGAGGGGCTCGGGGAGGTGCCGGACGAGGCCGGCGCGCTGCACGGCGAGGCGCAGGTCGTAGAAGGCGTGGTGCTCGAGCCCGTCGAGGCGCTCGGCGGCGCGGGCGGCGGCGACCGACCACAGGCGCAGGGGCCCGAAGTCGAAGCGGTCCTCGAGGCTGCCCGGCTGGCAGTCGGCGAGCGGGCGGGGCCGGGGCCCGGCCTCGGTGAGGTCCACGCAGTCGCCGTAGACCAGCGCCGCCCCCTCGCCGGCCTCGACCATGCGGGCCAGGGCGGTGGGGTGCGGGTCGGCGTCGCCGGCGACGACGAGGAGCCAGGGCGTGCGGACGCGGTCGAGGAGCCGGTCGAGGTCGCCGGTCGCGCCGCCCTCCTCGACCAGCACCTCCGCCACGAGGGGCTCGGCGGCGAAGCGCTCGGCGAGGTCGGCGGCCAGGCCCTCGGGGGCGTCGGGGGGCAGGCGCAGGCAGGCGGTGACGGGCTTCACGCGGTCCTCCGGGCGAAAGGGGGCGGGCGGCCGGGGAGCGGCCGGGCGAGGAGCAGGCCGGGGGTGGTGTTGCGGGCGAGGAAGGCGGCGAGGGGCTCCTCGACGACCCGGCCCGCCGAGCGGCTCGCGTGGCGCAGCAGGGCGCCCCGGCCCGCCAGCAGGCCGACGTGGAAGACGTCGAGGTCGTCGCGGGTGGAGACGAAGGCCGCCACGTCGCCGGCGCGGGCGCGGCCGACCAGTTCCGCCGCCCGATCGACCGGCAGGAAGCGCGGGCGCCAGCGAACCGGGCGGACGCCGGGAACCAGGGCGAGGCGGCGGGGCGGGCCGCCCCAGGCGTAGCCGCGCGGGAGGGCGTGGACGAGGCCCGCCCGGGCGTTCCGGCGAATCCACTGCACGAAGTAGTGGTTGCGGTCGCGGTAGCGCACCCGGCCCCGGAGGTAGCGCAGGGCGGCGAGGCGGTGGGCGAAGGCGCGGCGAGCCGCCTCGCCGCCGAGACCGGGGGGGACCGCGGCCAGGGCGAGGACGGTCTCGACGAAGGTCACGCAGTCGAAGGCGTCGAGGCGGGTCACCAGGCGCTCGGGCAGGCCGGGGCCGCCGACGAGGGTGTCGGCCCGGTACGGCCGGCCGAGGAGCGCGCGGCCCGCCGCGGAGAGGCGCGCGGGAAAGGCGCGCACCGCCGACATCCCGGAGAGGACGGCGTCGAGTTCGGCGGCGGCGGGGGCATCCCCGGGGGCGGCCCCTCCCGGGATGCCGGCGGGATCGGGCGACATGCCGGCGGACTAACACCGCGGGGGAGCCGGCGGGCCGGCCGGCGCGAGGTCGTCGACCCGAGGTCGGCAACCGTTCTGCGGTCGAAACCCTCCGGCATCCTGATCCGGATCATGCCCGGGTCCAGCACATTCGGTTTCAGCGATATCCGCATGGGCTAATGTCCCCTCGAAACCGGACCGCTCCGGTCCGGTTTGCGCTCCCGCGACGACCACTTCGAGGGGCCCTGCCGTGCTCATCACCCGCAAGGCCGACTACGCGCTCCGCATGGTGGATCACCTCGCCCGCCGGGGCGGCGGCCCCCTCGCCGGGCCGGCCCTGGCCCGGGCCGTCGGGGCGCCGGAGAGCCTCGCCGGCAAGGTGCTCCAGCAGCTCCAGCGCGCCGGCATCGTCGCGTCCCGCCGCGGCGTCTCCGGCGGCTACCGCCTCGCCCGCGAGCCGGCGGAGCTGACGGTGCTCGAGGTCGTCGAGGCCGTCCAGGGCCCCCTCAAGATCAACGTCTGCGTCACGGAGGGCTTCTCCTGCGAGCGCAGCCCGCACTGCGCCGTCCACCCGCTGTGGGCCGACCTGCGCCGCCTCGTCGAGGAGCGCCTCCGCCGCGCCACCTTCTCCGAACCCCTGGGAGGCGCCCCGGCCGCCTCCCGATCCCCCGGCGCCGCCCCGGCGCCGACACCCGAGAGGTGAACCATGGACCCGACCCTCCTCGCCCGCATCCAGTTCGCGGAGACGGTGGGCTTCCACTTCCTGTTCCCGCCCATCTCCATCGGGCTCGCCTGGCTGCTCGTGATCATCGAGCGCCGGGCCTGGAAGACCGGCGATCCCGTGTGGGAGCGCGCCGGCCGCTTCTTCGGCAAGCTGTTCGCCCTCAACTTCGCCGTCGGCGTCGCCACGGGCATCGTCATGGAGTTCCAGTTCGGCACCAACTGGGCCGACTACTCCCGCTTCGTCGGCGACATCTTCGGCGCCCCCCTCGCCGCCGAGGGCGTCTTCGCCTTCTTCCTCGAGTCCGGCTTCCTCGGCCTCTACCTGTTCGGCCGCGGGCGCGTCTCCCGGGGCTGGCACTGGTTCAGCATCCTGATGGTCGCGGTGGGCGCCACCCTGTCGGCCTTCTGGATCATCGTCGCCAACTCCTGGCAGCAGACCCCCGCCGGCTACGTGGTCAACGAGGCCGCCGGCCGCGCCGAGCTGGTCGACTTCTGGGCGGCGGTCTTCAACCCCTCGACCCTGCTGCGCTACAGCCACACGGTGCTCGCCGCGCTGGTCGCCGGCAGCTTCTTCGTCATGGGCGTGAGCGCCTGGATGCTGCTCAAGGGGCGCAACCCCGAGGTCACGGGCCGCACGCTGAAGTTCGGCTTCATCGCCGGCCTGGTCTCGTCGATCCTCGTGATCTTCCCGTCGGGCCACGAACACGCCCGGCAGGTGGCCCACACCCAGCCCGAGAAGTTCGCCGCCATCGAGGGGCTGTACCGAACCGAGCAGGGCGCGCCCCTCGTGTTCTTCGCCCTGCCCGACACCGCCGGCCCCAAGCTCGAGGCCACCATCGAGGTGCCCTCCCTGCTCAGCGTGATGGCCTTCGGCGACCCGCAGGCCGAGATCCCCGGCATCGACAGCTTTCCCAAGGACGAGATCCCGCCGCTGTGGATGACCTTCGTGAGCTTCCACAACATGGTGGTGCTCGGCGGCTGGTTCCTGCTGCTCACCGCGCTGGGGACCTGGCTCGCCAGCCGGGGCCGCCACACCGGGAACCGCAAGTTCCTGTGGCTCGTGTTCCTGTCCTCGCCGCTGCCCCTCGTCGCGATCCAGTTCGGCTGGGTGACCGCCGAGGTCGGCCGGCAGCCGTGGATCGTCTACAAGCTGCTCAAGACCGCCGACGCCGTGAGCGTCACCGTCTCGGCCACCGACCTGCTGATCAGCCTCGTGCTGTTCACGGTGGTCTACCTGCTCCTGCTGGCGCTGTACCTGTTCCTGCTGTTCCGCGAGGCGGACCACGGCGTCCCGGAGCTCACCGACACCGCCGCGGAGGTGGGATGATGGACCTCAACACCGTCTGGTTCGTGCTGTTCGGCGTGCTGATCACCGGCTACGCCATCCTCGACGGCTTCGACCTCGGCGTGGGCGTGCTCGCCCTGTTCGCCCGGGACGACCGCGAGCGCCGCGTCCACCTCAACGCCGTGGGCCCGGTCTGGGACGGCAACGAGGTGTGGCTGCTCACCGGCGGCGGCGCGCTCTTCGCCGCCTTCCCCAAGGTCTACGCCACCGTCTTCAGCGGGTTCTACCTCGCCCTCATCCTGCTGCTCATGGCGCTGATCTTCCGCGCCGTCTCCTTCGAGTTCCGCGGCAAGGTCGAGAGTCCGGGCTGGAAGAAGGCCTGGGATCTCGCCTTCGGCCTCGGAAGCCTCGTCCCCGCCCTGCTCTACGGGGTGGCGGTCGGCAACGTGATGCGCGGCATCCCCATGGACGCGGCCACCAACTACACCGGAAGCTTCTTCGACCTGCTCAACCCCTTCGCCCTGCTCGTCGGCGTGCTCTCGCTGGTGATGTTCACCGCCCACGGCGCGGCGTGGATGGCGATGAAGACCGAGGGCGACCTGCAGGCGCGCATGATCCGCGCCCGCCGCCTCGCCTGGATCGCGTGGATCGTGCTGTTCATCCTCGCCACGGTCGCCACCGCCGCCGGGCCCCAGGGCCTCGTCGCCGCCGGCCTCGGCCGCCCGGCCGTGTGGCTGGCGCTCCTCGTGTTCGTCGGCGGTCACGCGATCCTCGCCGCCAACGGCGGCCCCGACCGCGCCGGCCGCGCCTTCCTCGGCAGCAGCCTCGCCATCGCCGGGCAGATCTTCACCCTCGGCCTGTCGATGTACCCGACCCTGGTGCCGGCGCTCGGCGAGGGCACGGCGCTCACGATCACCAACGCCGCCTCGACGCACCGCACGCTGATGACCATGCTCGTGATCGCGCTGCTCGGCATGCCCCTGGTCATCGCCTACACGGCGCTGATCTACCGGGTGTTCCGCGGCAAGGTCGTGCTCGACGAGCACAGCTACTGAGCGTCTCCTGGCTTCCGCCACCTCGGGGCGGGTCGCCGGCGCGGCCCGCCCCGCCGCGCGTCCGGGGCTCGCCCCGTCGCGGGTCGGCCGGTAGGGGTGGGGCGGAGGTGTCCATGCTCGCCGCGCTCCTCGCCGCCGCCCTCGCGCCCGCCGCCCGGGCCGCCTGCACCGCCGAGCTGCCCAACGGGATGCGGGTGGTGCTGGCGGAGCACCACGCCAATCCCGTCGTGAATTCCGCCGTCCTGGTCGAGGCGGGGGCGATCTGGGAGCCCGAGGGCGCCGCCGGGGCGGCCCACCTCCTCGAGCACCTGCTGTTCGACGGGGCCGGCGACCTCGACCAGCGCGCGCTCTACGACGCCTTCGACCGGCTCGGCGCGTACGCCAACGCCACCACCCGCCAGGACCACACCCTGCTGACGGCGCTCGTGCCCCGGGAGGGGGCGGCGGAGGTGCTGCGCCTGCAGGACGCCATGCTGTTCCACGGCGGCGCCTGGGCCGACGACCCGGCGCTGTTCGACAAGGAGCGGTCCATCGTGCTCGAGGAGCTGGCCCGCGACCGCGCCGACCCGGACTGGACGCGCCGGCGGCGCTTCGCCGAGTTCGCCTGGGCCGGCACGCCCCTCACCCGGCCGGTGCTCGGCGACGAGGCCTCCCTGGGCGGCCTCACGCCCGAGGCGGTCGCGGCCTGGTACCGCGAGCGCTACGTGCCCGGGGCGATGACCCTCGTGGTGATGGGCGACTTCGCCTGCGACGCCATGATGGCCGAGGTGGAGGCGGCCTTCGGCGGCGAGCCGGCCCGCCCCCTGCCCGCGCCCGCCAC
>WGAH01000842.1 GCA_015489145.1 Deltaproteobacteria bacterium | reverse complement strand
GCCCGGCGCGTGCCCCCGCCGCCGCCCCTCTACGCCGGGGACGGCGAGGGCTGAGGAACCGCGAGCGGGAGGGACGCGGGCGACCGCCCGAGGAGCGCCGGCCCGAGGTGCGCCGGCGGAGCGCCGACCGCCCACCGGCATGCGCGATGGGGGCGATCGCCGCTTCAGGGCAGTCATTCCGGGGCGGCTTGTTCGCAAGCCCCCCGGACTTGCTAGCCCCGCGAAACAAGCCCCGTCCCGATGCTAGCCCTTCGCCCCTTTCCGGCGCCTCGCCGGCGCCTCGCCCGGAAGCGCCCGACGATAGAACCTGCGTTCTTGCGGCGACCGATGGTGCCCCCCCTAGCATCTTGAGGGGGGTTGTTTTCCCGGGCGATCACCTGGAGGGGGCTTGTCACCAAGCCCCCTCAGGATGATCGCCTGGCGGTGGGAGACACGAGGTGGGCGCCCGGAGCGCCGGGTCGCCCGGCCGCGTCAGCCCACGCGGGAAAGCTCGTTGCGGTCGGTGTGATCGAAGCGCCGCCCGTAGATGTGGAGCAGGGTGCGCTGCTCGTAGGACAGGCGGTCGCCCGCGACGCGCAGGGTGTGCCTGTAGCCCAGCGTGCGGGCGTTCTCGCGCATGAAGGGCGACTCCGAGATCGTCCACTCCGGGTCGTCCTCGCCGGCCGCCACCGTCAGCACGGTGGCGTCGCCCTCCTGCCGCGCCTCGCCCCCGGCCACGAGGGCCACCGCCCGCGGGATCGCCAGGGACTGGGTGATGCGCCCCGTGGCCTTGTCCCAGGTCCAGTAGCCGACCTGGTCGTGGAAGACCTTGCCGTCGTGCTTGCGGGTCACGAACAGGTGGTAGCGCACGGCCGCCAGGACCTGCCGCTCGGCGTTCTCGGCCTCGCCGGCCGGCTCGAAGACGATGGTCTCGTAGTAGCCGGCCACCTCCTCGCCGTCGGGCTCGGGGGCCACGTCCTGCCCGCGATCGCCCTCCCACTTGCCGAGGATGCCCGCCAGGGGCCCGTAATCCACGCCGTCCACGATGGTGCTCGCGCTCATCTCACGCTCCTTTTCGGGCGCCGGGCGCGCCCGTCTGTCGAAGCCCTAACCCAGAACCCCGCCGGGAGGCCGGCAGTCGGCCGGCGCGCCTCAGGCCGCCAGGCTGCCGGCCACCACCCCGGCCAGGAGCGCCAGGGCGACGTAGCCGTTGGCGGCGAAGAAGGCCTGGTCGAGACGCGAGAGGTCGCCGGGGCGCACCAGGCTGTGCTCCCAGACCAGCGCGCCGGCCACCGCGAGCCAGGCGAGGAGGTAGGGCCAGCCCAGGGGGGCCGCGAGGGGCAGGGCGGCCAGGAGGCCGGCGGCGAGGAGGTGCAGCAGGCGGCTCACCCGCAGGGCGCCCCGCTCGCCCAGGGCCACCGGGATCGAGCGCAGGCCCGCCCGGGCGTCGAAGTCGCGGTCCTGGAGGGCGTAGAGCACGTCGAAGCCCGCCACCCAGCACAGCACGGCCCCGCCGAGGAGCAGGCCCGGAGCGCCGGGGCGGCCGGCGAGGGCGACCTCCACCGCCGGCGGGGCGAGGCCGAGGGCGAGACCGAGGACGAGGTGGCAGAGGGCGGTGAAGCGCTTGGTGAGGGAGTAGCCCCAGAGCACCGCGATCACGACCGGCGAGAGCGCCAGGGGCAGCGGGCCGAGGAAGGCGGCGGCGGCGAGGAACACCACCGTGCTCGCCAGGGTCCAGGCCCAGGCCTGGCCGAGCGGCAGCGCCCCCGAGGCGACGGCGCGCCCGCGGGTGCGCGGGTTGCGGGCGTCGATGCGCCGGTCGGCGATGCGGTTGAAGCCCATCGCCGAGGAGCGCGCCCCGACCATCGCGACGAGCACCGCCAGCCAGTCGGTCCAGGGCACCGGCCGGGCCCGGTGGACCAGCCAGGCGCTCGCCAGGGCGAAGGGCAGGGCGAAGACGCTGTGGGCCAGCTTGATGTCGCGGGCGAACAGGCGGCCCGCCGCGAGGATGCCCGGGCGGCGGCTCATCGCGAATCCCCGGGAAACACCGGGGTCCTG
>WGAH01000841.1 GCA_015489145.1 Deltaproteobacteria bacterium | reverse complement strand
GCTCGCGGTCGGTGGGAAGCGGCTTGAACCCGAGGCTCGGGGGGAGCTCCAGCTCCTCGAGGAGCCACTGGAGGAGGCGCGCGCTGGGATGCACCCGGCGGGCGGTGTGGGTCTCGGTGCCCTCGGGGGGATCGAGGAGGAGCAGGCGGTTGCGGATCAGCGGGGCGTTGGGCATGAGCCGCGACTGGAGGGCCAGCCGCTCGGTGCGGTGGGTGCGGAGCACCCGCGTCGCGAGGTCGACGGTGAGGAAGGCCTGGTTGAGGTTGTCGTTGAGGTAGGCGAAGATGCGGGCGTAGCCGGCGCTGATCTCGGGGGCCAGGGCCAGCAGGATCAGGTCGGCGTCGTCGCCGTCGAGGTGGAAGGCCCGCCGCAGCCGGCCGAAGCGGCCGGAGGGGTCGTCGCGGAGGCGGGCGCTGGCGGCCACGGCGGTCTCGAGCCCCTCGGGGAGGTCCGGGGGCAGGTCGATCTCGCCGTGGGCGCGCAGCAGGGCGTCCACCTCGTCGTCGGTGATGACGCTGCCCCAGAACTGGCCCTTGGCCCGCATGGCCGGCCGCGCCCGCTGGCGGCGCACGGCGCGGAGGAGGAGCAGGTCGGTGCGCCGCAGCCGGCGGGCCATCTCCTCGAAGACGGTGGACATCGCGACTCCTGGGGATCGGGAGCGCCGAGTCTACCGCCAGAGGGCTCCCGGGGGCTTGCGGTCGGCGCCCACCTCGGCGCGCTCGTCGATGGCGCCGACGACCTTGCGGGCCAGCTCGAAGACCACGTCGTCGTGGGAGTAGCCCATCTCGCGGAGCTTCCAGTAGCCGCGTTCCGCGTTGGGAACCCGGTTGACGTCCTCGGGCTTCTCCTCGGCGCTCTGGGTGCCGGCGGCGACGCCGCTGCCGGTGCGGTCCCGGGATCGGTGCCCGTCGCTGTCGCCGAGGGAGCCGGCGCCGGGCTTGTAGCCGGCCTCGTAGCCGCCGGTCATCGCCCGGCTCAGCACGGCGCTCTCGGCCGCGCGGGCGGCGACCTCCTCGGCGTCGTGCAGCCCGACGCCGCCGCCGCCGCCGCCGTCGTGACCCTGCTCGACGTGGACCCGCTCGTGGGCGTAGAGGGCCTGGTCCTCGGGGCGGCCGTAGTCGAAATCGTCCCCGACGACGATGGAGCGGTCGAGGGTCATCGCCCGGGCGCCGAGGGCCTTGAGGGCGCGGGTGGCGAGGGGGCCGCGGAAGACCTCGCCTCCGCCGGGCAGGGTCTGCCTGCTGAGCTGCGGGGCCCGGGACCGGGCGGCGAGCCGATCGGCGGTTCGATGACCGACGGGGTTGCGTTTCGAGGCCATGCGTCCGTCGCCTCCGACGGGGCCCGCCGGGCGACGACGGGCTCCACCTCGCTGACTATCGCACGAAAGCGGGCCGCCGGCACCGGGGCGTCATCGGAACGTCATCGGGACGGCGGGGTCAACGGCGAAAACGCCGCGGAACCCAGCCCGGCGGGTGGGAGGCCGTCGGCTCGTCGCCGGTGGGCTCGGCCCCCGCGTCGGAGGGCTGGACGCTCCATCCCGCGTCGTCCGAGGCGGTCGGGTCGGTGGAGGCGGTCACCGAGAGGTCGTCGTCCTCCACGGTCACGTCGGGGGCGATGGCGGCGCGCGATCCCCGCCAGGCGGCGTAGGCGCGGCCGTCCTCTCCCCAGGCGCGGGTGAGGGCGAAGAGCGCCTCGTCGGTGGTGGCGCACCCCTCCCTGAGCCGCTGGAAGGCGAGGACGAGGCCGGCGACGCGCGCGCGGGGGTCGGCGTGCCCGTCGAGGAGGCCGGCGGGGGAGCGTCGGCGGCCAGGCTGCGAACCGCCACGGCGAGGCCGGCGAGGACGGCGTCGCGGGGGGGCTGGCCGAGCCAGGTGGCCAGGGTCACGGCCTCGAGGACGGCGTGGGCCGGGGAGTCGCCCGGCGGCGGGGTCTCGGGCTGGATGCGGGCGCCCTGGGCCGCCGCCAGGAGGAGGTGGACGAGGGGGCGCATGAGGCGCTCGCCGGCGCCGAGCCGCCGCAGCTCCTCGGCGATGGCGGGCACGAAGACCGCCAGCGGCTCGGGCCGGTCGGGGTGGGCTCCGGGGGCGGCGGCGGCGACGCGCGCGTTGCAGCCCGCGCAGTCGACCCGGGTTCCCCGCAGCCGGGCGTCGAGGCAGTCGAGCAGGGTGCGGACGGTGGTCTCGTCGACCTGGGCGGGGAACTCGATGAGCCCCACGTCGGCTCGGGCCAGGCGCTCGGCCAGCTCCAGGGCCCGGTCGAGGGTCCAGGCGTCGAGGGGCACGTAGCGGCCGTTGGCGAAGAAGTCGCCCCCGTGGAGCTCCAGCCGGAGGGGGGCGCCGGAGGCGCGGCGCCAGCGGCGCAGGGCCTGCAGCAGGCCGCCGGGATCCTCGCCGGCGGTGTCGCCCTCGCACCAGGCGGCGTGCAGGGCCCGGATCGCGGCCCCCGCCCGGGCGTGGCGCTCGGGGATCGGCGGGCCTTCGGGGGGGCGCGGGCTCATCGGGGCTCCAGGGCGTCGTGGATCGCCCGGCGCACCCGGCGCGGGAGGGTCCACCGGCCGGCGAGCTCGCCGAGCAGCTCCCGCCCCGGCGCCTCGCCCCGCGCGGCGAGAGCGGCCACCGCGGCCTCCTGGGTCTCGGCCAGGGTCGGGTTGCGCCGCAGCGTGGGCTGGGCGATGAACGCCTCGAACCAGGCGAGGGCCCGGGGATCGGCGGAGGCGGCGAGGGCGTCGAGGAAGGCGCGGCGATCCTCCGGGGGCAGGTCGAGGAAGCCCGGGTTTCGCACCGCCGCGAGCAGGGCGCCGGTCATGCGCCGATCCCCGGACTCGCGGACGAGGCGGAGCGCGAGGAGGCGGTTGGACGGCTCGGGATCGTGGAGCAACCGGCCGACGGGCCGGCGCAGGCAGGGGTGCCAGCGGCCCGCCAGGGCGGCGAGGACGTCGTGGCGAACCGCCGCGTCGGGGTGGTCCAGGCCGGCGGCGAGGATCTCGACGACGTGCTCGCCGCGCATCGGTTCGAGGCCCCGGGCGGCCTCGCGGGCCCGGACCGGGTCGGGGCGGCGAAGCATGTCGCGGTAGTAGCCGGAGAGGTCGCAGCCGACCTCGGCGGCGAGGTCGAAGGCCACCGCGCGGGCGCCGGGGTCGCGGACGTGGCGGAGGAGCGCGGCCAGCCCGTCGGGGGCGGCCCGGCAGAGATCGCGCAGCGGCGCGGCGAGGCGGTCCGGGTCGGCGTCGAAGGCCTCGGCGACGGCCACCAGCGCCGCCGGGTGGGCGAGCAGCCGCCGGAGGGGGTGGTCGGCCCGGGGCAGGGCATGCTCGACGGCCTGCCAGAAGGCGGCCACCGCCGCGGGGCCGCCGAGCTCGGCGCGGGCGGAGAGCAGCTCGACGAGCCCGGCCGGGGGCGTGTCGGGCCAGGCCGCCGCGGGCACCTCGGCCAGGACGGCGGCAAGGGCCTCGGCGTCATCGGCCTTCTCGTCGCCGGCGCGCCCGCGGGGGGCGATGGCCCAGGCCGCGGCGCGCTGGAGGACCCAGGGCGGCGGGAGCGGGGGCGGCGGTCGGCGGCTGGCCCGGGCGACGGGG
>WGAH01000840.1 GCA_015489145.1 Deltaproteobacteria bacterium | reverse complement strand
GTCCCGAGGTCGAAAGCGACGTGGCGGGCGTCGAGGGCGGCGTCGAGGGCGGCGTCGAGGGCGGCGTGGTCGGCGGCGTCATCGGCGGGGTGGTCGGCGGCAAGCTCGACGGCAACGTCAGCAGCGTGCGCTCGGTGCACTGGTCGCAGGTCAAGGCCAAGCGCAAGGTCACGCCCAAGTTCCCCGAAGCGGCCAAGTCCCTCGGCATTCGCGAGGAGACCTGCATCGTCCGCTTCTTCATCGACGAGAAGGGCAAGCCCTACGACGTCAAGATCGAGAAGTGCCCGGCGGTCTTCCACGACTCGCTGCTCCAGGCCGCCTGGAAGTGGCGCTTCTACCCGGCCAAGGACGAAAACGGCAGGCCCTTCAAGGCGCAGTTCCAGCTCAAGGTGCTCTTCCGCTTGAAGGGCTGACAACCCCTCCCGCCGCGGCGGGACTCCAGAGAGGTATCGATGGAGTTCAACATCATCGAACTCTTCAAGAACGCCAGCGGCCCCGTGTGGGTGGTCGTCGGCGTCATGCTCCTGATGCTCGTGTGGTGCATCTACGTCGCCATCGACCGCATCATCGCCCTCGGCCGCGCCCGCCGCGCCTCGCGGACCCTCGCCGCCGAGATCGTGGCCCCCCTCGCCGAGGGCGACGGCAAGGCGGCCCTCGAGATCGTCAAGGACCCGAAGTACAAGACCGCCTACCTCGCCCACATGCTCCAGGCGGCCCTCAAGGAGTTCCTCGACCGTCCCGACGAGCACGGCATCGAGGCCGCGAGCCGGGCCATCGAGCGCATCACGGTGACCGAGAACGCCGACCTCCGCCGCGGCCTGTCCATCCTCGCCACCACCGGCGCCACCGCGCCCTTCGTCGGCCTGGTCGGCACGATCTTCGGCATCATCAACTCCTTCGTCGGCATGGCCGAGACGGGCTCGGGCGGCCTCGGCGCCGTCAGCGCCGGTATCGCCGAGGCGCTGGTCACCACGGCGCTCGGCATCTCGGTCGCGATCATCGGCGTGTGGATGTTCAACTACTTCAACCACCGCATCGAGCAGATCGCCAACGACCTCAGCGTCGCCGCGCAGGAGCTCATCGACTGGTGCGAGAAGCAGATCCTCCCGCCCCTCGAGAACGCCGCGAAGTAGCGCCGGTCGTCCGCGACGGCACAACCGGAGGGCAGCCCCATGGGTATGCAGGTCGGTGACAGGAAAGGCGGCCCGATGGCCGACATCAACGTGACGCCCCTCGTGGACGTCGTGCTGGTCCTGCTCATCATCTTCATGGTCGTCACCCCCATGCTGTCCTCCGGCGTCGACGTGGCGCTGCCCACGGCGAAGACCGCCACCGAGACGCAGGACGTCGGGCAGCACCTCGTCGTGTCGATCCGCGACGACGACGCGATTTTCGTCGACACCACCCGGTCGAGCCCCGACACGCTGCTCGACGACATCAAGCGCGGCTACGCCGAGGACCCCTCGCGCAGCCTGCTGATCAAGGCCGACCGCTCCCTCAAGTGGAAGCAGGTGGCCAAGGTGATGGAGACCATCCGGGACGGCGGCGTCAGCACGATGCTCATGGCCACCGAGTCGGAAGACGAGTAGGGGGCGGTCGTGGCAGTCAAGCTCAAGGGATTCAAGAAGAAGCCGCCCAACAGCGACATCAACGTCACCCCGCTCATCGACGTCGTGCTGGTGCTGCTGATCATCTTCATGGTGATCACGCCGATCCTGATCTACGAGATGGCGGTCAACCTGCCGGACAAGACCGAGACCGTCCAGCAGGAGGACATGCCCAAGGACCAGCTCGTCGCCGCCGTGTGCCGGGACGGCACCTACGCGCTCAACCGCAAGCCGATGAAGCTCAGCGAGCTTCACGAGCAGGTCCGCAAGCGCCTGCGCGTCCGCAAGGAAAAGGTGATCTTCGTCGACGCGCACCCCGACGCCCCCTACGACCGCGTCATCGAGCTGATGGACATGGTGCGCGACGCCGGCGCCGAGCGCATCGGCGTGGCCTCGCTCAAGAGCGCCGAGGACTTCCGCGCCTGCACGCCTCCCGACTCCGCCCCCGCGGCGGCCGCCGCCGACGCTCCCGCCGCCGGCTAGTCGGGGTTTTCGGCCGTCTCGCCCAGCCAGCGGCGGTAGTCCTCGCGCAGGGCGTCGGTGATCGCCCGGGCATCCTCCTCGCGCCATTCCCGGCTGTCCCGCGGCGGGTGGATCACCACCCGGACGCGCCCGGGGCGCGGCACCAGCACGCCGGGGGGCGCGAGGTCCCAGGCCCCGTGGATCACCGCGGGCACGAGCGGCACCCCGGTGCGGGCGGCCAGGCGCACCGCCCCGGTCTTGAAGCGCCGGAGCCGGCCGTCGTGGCTGCGGGTGCCCTCGGGGAAGATCACCACGGTTCGGGCCCCTCGGCGCAGGCGGCGCTCCAGGCGGTCGAGGCTCGCCCGGGCGCGGCGGGGGTCGCGGCGGTCGACGAAGTGCATTCCCGAGGCCCACATCCCCCAGCCGATGAGGGGGTTGCGGGCGAACTCGCGCTTCACCAGCGCCAGGAAGGCCGGCGGCCCGAGCGCCCCGAGGATCGCCATGTCGAGGAAGGAGGCGTGGTTGAGCACGAGCACCCGGGCGCGGCGCTCGGCGATGTGCTCCCGGCCCTCGATCTCGAGGCGCACGCCGCCGATGGCGAGGATCCCCCGCCCCCAGATCCCGCCCCAGAGGTTGGCGAGCCGGGGGGCGAGCAGGCCGAGCGTCAGCGTGCCGGTGAGCCCGGCGAGGAAGTAGCAGAGGGTGGTCCAGGCGGTCCCGAGGAGCAGGACCCGGGCCTTGCGGAACATCGCTGTCCTCCGTGTGCCGGCGGGCGCGGGCTTCATTATGGAGCAGGGCCCCCCCGGAGAGGAGCCGCCATGCCCGCATCGCCGCAGGAGTTCTCGCTGGAGGCCTGGGCCGCCCCGGTTCGGCGGGCGGTGGAGGCGCGGCTCGTCGGCCGCTTCGCCGAGGCCCGCCCGCCGGCCTTCGCCCGCGCCTGCGCCTACCCCCTCACCACCGGCGGCAAGCGCTTCCGCCCGCTGGTGGTCGCCGCCGCCGCCGAGGCCGCCGGCCGCCCCGCCGACGAGGCCGTCGTCGGCGCCGCCGCCGCGGTGGAGCTGATCCACACCTACTCCCTGGTGCACGACGACCTGCCGGCGATGGACGACGACGACGAGCGCCGCGGACGGCCCACCGTCCACGTCGCCTTCGGCGAGGCGCCGGCCCTGCTCGTCGGCGACGCGCTGCTGACCGAGGCCTTCGCGCTCCTCGCCGGGCTCGAGCTGCCGGCCGCCACCCGCGTCGCCCTCGTGGGCGAGCTGGCCCGGGCCGCGGGCCACCAGGGCATGGTCGGCGGGCAGGCCCTCGACATCGGGCTGGGCGGCCCGGTCACGGACGAGGCCGCCCTCCTCGCGCTGCACCGCGCCAAGACCGGGGCGCTCATCGAGGTCTCGGCGCGCATGGGGGGCCTGTGCGCCGGCGCCGCCGACGGCGTCCTCGCCCGCCTCGGCCGCTGGGGCGCCGCCGTCGGCCTCGCCTTCCAGCTCGCCGACGACCTCCTCGACCGCGACGAGGACGCCGCCGAGGGCGGCCCGCCGAGCTTCGTCAAGGTCCTCGGCGAGGCGGCCACCCGCGCCCGGGCCGAGGAGCTGCTCGCCGAGGCGCTCGACGCCGTCGCGCCGCTGCCGGGCCACGCGCCCCTGGCGGCCCTCGCCCGCCTCGCCGTCCACCGCGACCACTGAAGCCGCGGGCGACGGCGATGGGGCGCGCGACCACCCGGCTGGACACCCTGCTCGTCGAGCGCGGGCTGGCCCCCACCCGCAACCGGGCCTCCGCCCTGATCCGGGCCGGGGCCGTGCTCGTGGACGAGCGCCCCGTCGACAAGCCGGGCACCCGCGTCCCCGCCGACGCCGCCCTGCGCCTGCGGGGGGAACCGCTGCCCTACGTCAGCCGGGGCGGCTTGAAGCTCGCCGCCGGCCTCGACGCCTTCGGCGTGGACCCGGCCGGCCGCTGCTGCGCCGACTTCGGCGCGAGCACCGGCGGCTTCACCGACTGCCTGCTCCAGCGCGGCGCGGCGCGGGTCTACGCCATCGACGTCGGCTACGGCCAGCTCGCCTGGAAGCTCCGGCAGGACCCCCGGGTGGTGGTGATGGAGCGCACCAACGTCCGCCACCTCGAAGGCCTGCCCGAGCCCGTCTCGCTGCTCGTCGGCGACCTGTCCTTCATCTCGGTGGTCAAGGTGCTGCCGGCCATGATCGGGGTGATGGCCCCCGGCGCCGACGCCGTCATCCTCGTCAAGCCGCAGTTCGAGGCCGGCCGGGAGGGCGTGGGCAAGGGCGGGGTGGTGCGCGACCCGGCGGTGCGGGCCGCGGCGGTCGAGGGGGTGCTGCGGGCCTGCGCGGATCGCGGCTTCGCCGTGCGCGGCCACGTCCCCTCTCCGGTGCCCGGGGCGCGCAAGGGCAACGTCGAGGAGCTGGTCCACCTCGTCGCCCCGGGAGCCGCGCCGTGATCGCCGCCCTCCTCGTCGTGCTGCTGGCGGCGGGGCCCGGCTGCTCGCGCTCGGAGCCGCCGCCGCTGCCGCCGTCGCGCCTGGTCCGCCCCGAGGTGGACGGCCGCATGGTGCGCCACGGCCCCGTGCGGGGCTACCTCGCCCGGCCCATCGACCGGGACGAGCGGGGCGGCACGCTCCTCCTGGTCGACGCCGTCGACGATGCGGCCCGGGCCGCCGCCCGCGCCGAGGCGGCCGAGCACCGCCTCGCCCTGGCGGTGGGCCCCGACGCCCCCCTGGACGAGGCCCGGGCCTGGATCGCCCGGCTCGCCGGCGGCGCCGAGGTGCGGGAGCGCTGCCTGCGCGCCGCCTGCCCCGGAGACGCGCCGTGAAGCGCCTCGCCGGCCTCCTCCGCACCGCCCGCATCATGGCGAGCGCCGCCCGCTACGGCGAGTTCTTCCCGCCCGCCGGCCGCCGTCGCCGCCGCGCCGCCCCCCTCGGAAGCGAGGAGCCCGGTGCCAGGG
>WGAH01000839.1 GCA_015489145.1 Deltaproteobacteria bacterium | reverse complement strand
GTCGACGGCCTTCGCGTACCAACCCGCCGCCTCCTCGAAGGCCAGCGCGTGCTCGGCGTCCTCCCCGGCCCGCCGGGCGTGCGCGGCCGCCCGCGCGGGCTCGCCCGCCCCGTGCCAGTGCCGGGCCAGGAGGTCGTGGGCGTCGGGACGGGCGCGCTCCAGCTCCTCGGCGACCCTGGCGTGCAGCGCCCGCACCCGCGCCTCCGGCAGCCCGGCGCGCAACCACCGCGCCAGCCGCTCCTGCCGGATCGCCACCGGCTCGGCCAGGCGGAGCCCGCCGGTCCACAGCACCCCCTCGGCGCGAAGCCGCGCCACCGCGTCGGCCGGCGCCACCTCCAGGCCCGCCGCCGCGCAGGCCACGTCCGCCGGAAGCGGGCCCCCGGCGACGGCGAGCACGGCCAGCAGCTCCCGGTGTTCCGGGGGAAGCCCGTCCACCCACTCGGCGAACAGCTCCTCCACCGAGGTGCCGCGGCCCCGGTGACGGTACCAGCGGGCCAGCGCCACCAGCAGCTCGGGGTGTCCGCCCGCCCGGTCCACCCACTCCACGCTGTCGGCCTCGTCGCCCAGCACCGCCAGGCCGATGCGCCGGGCCGCCTCCGGGGCGAGCGGCCCGAGGCGCACCTCCCGGAGCGCCGCCGGCCCGGGTGCCCGCGCCAGGCGCTCGTCCACCAGCGCGGCCGGGCCCTCCACCGCCGTTCGACTCGCCACCACCAGCACCGCCGGCGGCTCCTCGCCGGCGAGGAGGTCGACCAGCAGCTCGGCGCTGTCGCCGTCCGCCCGGTCGAAGTCGTCGATGACCAGAACCACCGGCCGCTCGGCGCGCACCCGCCGGAGGAGGGCGCGCAGGGCCGCAAAGGCGCGCCGACGCCGCTCCGCCGGGAGCATCCCCTCGTCGCCGAGGCTCGGGGCCACCACGGTCGCGAGCACGGGAAAGACCCGCGCCGCCTCCGCCATGCCCGCCGGCAGGAGCTCGGCGCGCGCCTCGACCTCGCGGCCGGTCAGCCACATGGCGAGGCCGTCGATGATGCCGTCGAAGCCCTTGAACGGCACGCTCTCGCGCTCGCGGCACCGCGCCTCCAGGACCAGGGCGTCCCGCCTCGCCTCGCGGAAGCGCGCGGCGAACTGCTCGAGGAGCTGCGACTTCCCGATGCCCGCCTCCCCCGTGACCCAGGCGAGCACCGGCCGGCCGGACACCGCCAGCGCCGCCGCCTCCTCGAGGGCCGCCAGGTCTTCCGCCCGCCCGACGAAGCCCCAGCTCGCCGGCGACTCCCCCGCCAGGCCGAGCAGCTCCCGCACCCGCTCGGCGCCCGCGCGGAGCGCCGGGTCGAACTGCAACAGCTCCGTGCAGAGGTGGTCGAGGAAGGGCGGCACGTCCCGCGCGATGGTGGACGGCGGAGGAGGCGGCAGGTCGGCCGGCCCCGGCACCGTGTCCTCCGGGAAGGGGTGCCGCCCGGTGAGCGCCCGCCAGGCCATCAGGCCCACCGCGTACCAGTCCGCCGCCGCGGTCCGCTCGCCGCCCACCCACATCTCGGGGGCGGACCACGCCCGCGTCCCGGCCAGGGTGCCCGGGCGGCCCTCCGGATCGCCGGCCAGGCGCGCCACCCCGAAGTCGAGGATGACGACCCGCCCGTTGCGGTCCACCAGGACGTTGTTCGGCTTGAGGTCGAGGTGCAGCACCCCCACCGCGTGCAGCGCCACGAGGCCCGAGGCGAGCTGCCGCAGGGCGCGCACCACCCGCTCCGCCCCGCCGAAGCGCAGCCAGTCGAGGAGGTGGACGCCGTCGACCAGCTCCATCGTGTAGAACCAGACGTCGCCGTCGCAGGCCAGCTCGTGCGTCCGCACGAGGTTGGGGTGGCGCAGGTCGGCCACCGCCCGAAACTCGTGCTTGAGTCGGTAGATCGCCATGGGCCGGGCGCTCGGCAGCGTCTTGAGGGCGACCACCCGCCCCGTCTCGCGCTCGAAGGCCTTGTAGACCACGCCCATGCCCCCGGCACCGATGCGGCGGATCACCGTGTAGGCGCCGAGGTTCACCGGCAGCGGCCCGAGCCCCCCGGTCGTCGGGGGCGGCGTCACCGTCAGCGTCTCGCCGCCATCCATGCTCCAGGTCGGCGCCGCCCGCTCGGAGACGAGGAAGGTCTCGAGGGAGCTTCCGCGCTCCTCGTCGAGGGGCACGGCCTGCCACCGGGCCGCCTCCCCGGGGAGCGCCGCCGCCAGCTCGCCGACGTCGACGCCGTGCAGCACCGCGAACCGCCGCCGGGCCGGGCTCACCGTCCACCGCCGCAGCACCCGCCGCCAGTCCGGGTCGGCGAGCGCGGCCCGGTCGAGCACGGCCACGACCTCCTCGCCACCCTCGGGGGCATCGTCCGGGCCGACCTGCCGCCAGGCGCGCCCGGCCCGCCCCAGGGCCTCGGTCACCACGCGCACCGCCTCGGAGGAGGCGCCGGCGAGCACGGCGAAGGTGGGCTGGGAGGACATCTCGGCCGGCGGGGAAGGGGGTCCGCGGGCCCATGCTACTCCCAGGGCCCGGGACCGCCACCCGATCAGGAGCCGGTGTCGCCGGGGGCCTCGTAGTCCGGGTCGACGATCACCAGGTTGTCCGCGAAGCGCGCGTCGTCGCCGTAGTCGAGGTAGCCGCCGTCGTCCATGAACTGGAAGTCGCCGATCAGCAGCACGTCGCCGGCGTTCCCGGGGCGCTGCATCGCCGCGATGACGTTGCCGTCGTCGTCGCGGACCAGCGTCTCGCCGCCGGTCGGGTCCACCCAGCACGGCTCCTTGAAGCGCAGGTCGCTCACCCCGGCGGTGGGCTGGGCCTGCGAGTTCACCGAGGCGGAGGTGATGACCATGTACTGGTCGGCCGACTCGCCGGTGAAGCGGATGTCGACGCCCAGCGCCGCGAGCAGGCCGGGCAGGTTCTCGTCGGCGCACATCGCGTAGTCGCCGAAGACGACCAGCCGCGCCCCCTGGTCGAGCACCCCCTGGAGCACCGCCACGTCCTCGTCGCTCCAGGTGTGGGGCGCCGTCGCCCCGGGGGCGACGAGGCCGACCATGCGGTAGTCGCTCATGTCGTCGGCGAAGTAGTCGCGCACGTCGGTGTTCCAGCCGAAGCGCTCCTTCCAGCGGGCGTCGACCTGCTCGAAGACGCCCTTGTCGTAGGCGTCGCCGGGGTAGCCCCCGTGGCCGTTGTAGAGGAGGATGCGCCGGCCGTCCGGGTAGGTGATCGGCGTCTCGCCGCCGCCGTCGCCGCCGCCGTCGCCCGCCGCCCCGCCGTCGCCGGCCGGGGCCGCCGTGTCGCCCTTCCCACCGCCACATGCCGCCAGGAAAGCCAGCAGCAACGCTGCCGGCCGCGCCGCCGTCGGATAGGTCATGCCGCCCTCCCGGCCCGCATCATAGCCGGACGGGAGCGCGACCCGGGAGCCCCCATGCGCGCCGGCATCCTCGTCCACCGCATCTCGCGCCTCTACCCCCTCGCCGGCGACGGCGAGGCCGCCCTCGCCCCCATCGAGGACGCCAGCGTCGGCTTCCGCGACGGCCGCCTCGTCTACCTCGGCCCCGCCGCCCACGCCCCCGAGGCCGACCACGTCATCGACGCCGCCGGGCTCGTCGGCCTGCCGGGCCTCGTCGACCCCCACACCCACGCCGCCTGGGCCGGCGGCCGGGCCGACGAGTTCCGCCGCCGCCTGGCCGGGGCGAGCTACGCCGAGATCCTCGAGGCCGGAGGCGGCATCCTGTCCACGGTGCGGGCCACCCGCGAGGCGAGCGAGGCCGAGCTCGCCTCCACCACCCGCGCCCGGGTGGCGGGGCTGGTCGCCCACGGCGTCACCACCGTCGAGATCAAGAGCGGCTACGGGCTCGCCCCCGAGCCCGAGGCGCGCCTGCTGCGCGCCGCCCGGAAGGCCGCCGACGTGGCGCGGGTGGTGCCCACCTTCCTCGGCGCCCACGCCGTGCCCCCGGAGCACCGGGCCCACCGGGACGCCTACGTCCGGCAGGTGATCGAGGAGCAGCTCCCCCGCTGCGCGCCCCTCGCCGAGTTCGTCGACGTCTACTGCGATCGCGGCGCCTTCACGCTGGACGAGGCCACCGCGATCCTCGAGGCCGGCCGCGCCGCCGGCCTGCGCCTGCGGGCCCACGCCGAGCAGGTGGCCCACACCGGCATCGCCGAGGCCGCCGCCCGCCTCGGCGCCACCGCCCTCGACCACCTCGAACGGGTGGACGAGGCCGGCATCGCCGCCATGGCCGAGGCGGGCACGGTGGCCGTGCTGCTGCCCGGCGCCCAGCTCTACCTGCGCGACGCCCCGCCCCCGGTGGCGGCGCTGCGCGAGGCCGGCGTGCCCATCGCGCTGGGCACCGACCTCAACCCCGGCTCCTCGCCGGTCCACGACCCCTGGGCCGTCGCCACGCTGGCCTGCCTCACCGCCGGCCTCACCGTCGAGGAGGCGGTCCTCGGCCTCACCCGGAACGCCGGCCTCGCCCTCGGCCACCCGGAGCTCGGCTGGCTCGGCGAGGGC
>WGAH01000838.1 GCA_015489145.1 Deltaproteobacteria bacterium | reverse complement strand
GCTGTCCGGCCCCGCGGCCTGCGCCCCCTGCCACGAGCTGACCTGGCCCGGCGCCGACACGCCGATCTACGACACCGTGGGCGAGTGGCAGGCCAGCGCCTGGGCCGCCGCCGGCGTGCGCTGCCAGGACTGCCACATGCCGCCGCGCGCCGGCCCGGCCACCGCCACCCGCTTCGCCGCCGTCGCCGACCACCGCTTCGCCGCCGACCCGGAGCGCGCCCTGTCGATCCTCGTGAGCCTCGACGGCGACGACGTGCAGCGGGGCCAGCCCTGGCCGGTGCGCCTCAGCCTCCAGAACACCGGCGCCGGCCACGCGGTGCCCACCGGCTCGCCCTTCAAGCGCTGGCGCCTGCGCGCCGTGCTGCTCGACGCCGAGGACGCGCCCCTGACCGAGCCCTTCACCCACGACCTCGCCCGCGAGGTCGAGGACGCCCCGCCCTGGCGCACCACCGCCGACACCCGCGTCCCCGCCGGCGGCCAGGTCGACCTCGAGACGAGCTTCACCGTCTCCCAGCGCCGCCACGCCGGCCCCGGCACCCTCGAAATCGCCCTCCTGCGGGTGGTCGACGGCGCCGAGCCCACCGTGCTGACCACCCGGCGCATTCCCGTCGAGATTCGCTGAGGCCGGCTCCTCGGGCATGATAGGGCTTCCCCGAGGAGGCCCCATGATCCGCTACGCCGCGCGGACGCACCCCGGAAAGAAGCGCGAGCACAACGAGGACGCCCACCTCGCCGACGAGGAGCACCAGGTCTTCGTCGTCGCCGACGGCGTGGGCGGCCGGGCCGCGGGCGAGGTCGCCAGCGCCCTGGTGATCGACACCTTCCGCGAGCACGCCGCCGACCTGTCGGGCGCCGTCGCCGCCTACGCCGCCGAGCCGGGCTGGAACACGCGCAACGCCGTGCTCGAGGCCCTCGACGAGGTGCTCCAGAAGGCGAGCCGCCGGGTCTTCGACGAGGCCGAGGCCAAGGGCCTGCGCGGCATGACCACCACCGTGGTCGCCGCCGTCGTCGGCGGGGGCGCCGCCTTCCTCGCCCACGTCGGCGACTCCCGGGCCTACCTGGTGCGCGACGGGCTCATCCGGCAGCTCACCGACGACCACTCGATGATCAACGAGCTGGTCCGCACCGGGCAGATGTCCTACCAGGAAGCGCGGCAGTCCCGCTACCGCAGCGTGATCACGCGGGCCGTGGGGCTCTACCCCACCGTCCAGGCCGATCTCGTCAGCATCGAGGTGCTGCCCGGCGACCGCCTGCTGCTGAACAGCGACGGGCTGAGCGACCCGGTCCCCCTCGACCGCATCGAGGAGCTCGCCGGACAGGACGACGTGGAGACGGCGGCGGAGCGCCTCGTCGAGGCCGCCCTGGAGCACGGCGGCCCGGACAACGTCACGGTGGTGATGGTCGAGCCGGAGGCCACGCCCCAGACCGAGGCGGCCCGGGCCCGCGCGCAGGTGCTCCAGAGCCTGTTCCTGTTCCAGGGGCTGCCCTTCCACGCCCGCCTGCGCGTGAGCCGCATCTGCGAGGAGGTCTTCTTCACCCCCGACCAGCCGCTGGTCGAGGAGGGCGAGCGCGACGACACGATGTACGCCATCGTGCAGGGAACGGTGAAGGTCTCCCGCGAGGGGGTCGAGCTCGCCCGCCTCGGCCCCGGCGAGCACTTCGGCGAGCTGGGCCTCATCGAGTCGCAGGTCCGCACCGCCACCGTCACCGCCGCCTCCTTCGGATCGGCCATCGTCGTGCGGCGGCCGGCGCTGCTCGAGTTCTGCCAGCGCGAGCCGGCGCTGGGCAACGAGCTGCTCTGGAAGCTGATCTCCACCCTCGGCCAGCGCCTGCAGCAGGCCAACCAGATGATCGCGCTCCGCAGCTCCCATTCCGACTGAACCGGGGGCGCGCCCCGCCCCGGGCGGGCTAAGGGGGCGGCCGGAGAAGGCCATGTCCCCGACCGTGCGCTGCACCATCAGCCCCGACGCCGACGACCTGTTCATGTTCCGGGCGATCACCCTGGGCCTCGTCGACGCCGAGGGGCTCGATTTCCAAGTTCGGAGCGACCACACCGACGCGCTCAACCGCCTCGCCGCCCGCGGCGCCGACACCGACCTGTGCGCGATCAGCATCGCCTGGTACCCGCGGGTGGCCCGGGACTGGCAGCTCATGCCCAACGGCGGCTCCGTCGGCCGGGGCTACGGGCCGGTGGTCGTCGCCCGGGAGCCGCTGGCGCCGGCCGAGCTCGCCGGGCGGCGGGTGGCGGTGCCGGGCACGACCACCACCGCCTACGTCGTGTTGCGCCTGCTGGTGGACTTCGAGCCGGTGGTGGTGCCGATCACCCCGCCCGAGGCGGCATTCGAGGCGCTGGACCGCGGCGAGGTCGACGCCGCCCTGCTGATCCACGAGGGGCGCCTCACCTGGGAGCGGCGGGGCCTGCACGCCGTCGTCGACATCGGCGCCTGGTGGGGCGAGGCCACGGGCCTGCCGCTCCCCCTCGGGGGCAACGTGATCCGGCGGGCGCTCGGCGCCGGGACCATCGCCCGGGCGACCCGGGTGGTCGGCCGCAGCATCCGCCACGGCCTCGCCCACCGCGACGAGGCCATCGCCTGGCTGCTCGAGCGCGGCGGCATGCTGAAGACCGCCGGGGAGCTGGACCGCTACCTCGGCATGTACGCCAACGCCGACACCGTGGACTACGGCGAGGACGGCCGGGCCGCCATCGCCGAGCTGCTGGGGCGCGGGGCCGCCGCCGGCCTGCTGCCCGAGGCCCCGCCCGTCGACTTCGCCCCCGCCGGGTGAGGGAGCCCCCGCCGTGGTGATTCGCTGGACCGCCGCCGGCGCCGTCGCCGCCCCGCGCACGGTGCAGGTGCGGGTGCAGCGCGGCTACCCGGGGCGGGTGCGCGCCGGAGCCCCGGTGCCGACCCGGAGCATGTCCACCGCCGAGATCGCGGCCAACCTGCGGTACTTCACCGAGGGCATGCGCGGCCCCCGCAGCCTGCCCTGCGACGCCCTGGTGCTGAGCGGCGTCGGCGTGGCCGGGCGCGCCGACACGCCGGAGCTGCTGCGCCTGGCCCGGGCCCTGGGAATGCGCCGGGTCGTCCTGCACGCCGGCGTCGAGGACCTGCCGACCCTCGAACCCGGCCGCTTCGAGGGCCTGGTGGACACCCTGGTGCTGCCGGTGCCGCCCACCCGCGCCCGCGAGGCGGTCGGGGCCCTCGCGGCGGCCCGCGAGGCCGGCCTCGCCGTGCGCGCCCACGTCGTGCTCCCGGAGGAGGACCCCGGCGACCTCGCCGAAGTCGTCCGCGTCCTCGCCGAGGCGCGTCCCGCGGGCCTCACCCTGACCTACCCCTTTCCCATCGCCGGCGCGCCGGATCGCGCCCCGCCGGTGGCGGTCGCCGCCCCGGCCCTGCGCGCGGCCCTGGCCGAGGCGGGTCGGCGCGGCCTGCCCGCCGAGGTCAAGGGGCTCCCCGCCTGCCTGCTCGGCGCCGACCCGCGGACCCGGCGCAGCGCCAACCGCTGGTACGTGGACGCGGACCACCAGCGCGGGGCGGCGCTGCTCTTCTTTCCGGACGTCGTGGCCTTCCACAAGGACGACGACTGCCGCTTCTGCGCCGCCGACGGCGCCTGCGACGGCTTCTTCGCCGCGCGGCTGCGGGGGCCCGGCGCCCCGCGCCTCGACCCCGGGGCGCCGCCCTTCAGGAGCCGAGGAGGGCCGTGAGGCGGTCGGCCTGCTCGGCGGCCTGTTCGCGGTGGCGGGCGTCCTGGACCTCGGCCTGCCGCAGGTCGACGAGCGCCCCGCGGGCGTCGCCGTCGAGGAGGCGCGCCTGGGCGCGGTACCACGCCGCCTGCCGGGGCTCCGGGGGGCCGTCCGGGCCCCGGGCGGCGTCGAGCTCGCGAAAGGCGCGCAGGGCCCGCCGGGCGTCGCCGGCGCAGACGAAGCTGGCCCCCTCGAGCACGTAGAGGTCGAGCACCTCCGGGTGGGTGGCGTGGGCGGCGTGGAAGCGTCCGGCCGCCGTGCGGCACTGGCCCCGGGCGAAGTCGCCCACCGCCGGCTGCACCTCGGCGGGCAGGCGGTCGAGCTTGCGAATGCCCGGCGGGCTGCGGTCGGCCAGGGCCGCGACCCCCTCGACCGCCCCGCCGGCGCCCTCGTGCCCGCGCCGCCAGGCCAGTCCCAGGGCCGCGGCGCCGGCGAGGGCGACGAGGACGGTGCCCCAGCCGAAGCGCCCCGAGGCCGGTGCCGCCGGCCGCGCCGGGCGGGGCGGCGGGCGGGTGAGGCGGCGCGGGTCCCGCCGGACCTCCTCGACCGCCGAGGCCACCGCGGCCTCGATGGCGGCCTCGGCGGGCGGGGCCGCGGGCTCGCCGGCGCCGGCGACCTCCCGGGCCACCCGGTCGGGGCGGGCCTCCTGGTCGGCCGCCGCGAGGGTCTGCATGACGTGGCGCAGGATGCGGAGGTCTTCCCGGCACAGGCCGCAGCGCTCGAGGTGGCGGTCGGCGGCGTCGCGCACCGGCCCGGCCACGGTGTCGGGCGCCAGCGCCAGGGCGACGGCCACCGGCGGCGGCAGGTGGGCCTCCTCGGAGCTCGGCCGCCCCTCCTGCATGCCCTCGACCACCCGCCGCCCCGCGGCGAGCAGGGTGAGTGCCGTGAGGCGACCGCCGGTGGCGATGTCCTGGCGCATCACCTCCCCGGAGACCTCGGCGGTGAGCGCCCGCAGGCCCTCGGCGGACCGGATGCGCTCCGAAAACCCCGGTCCCACCGCGCCCTTCAAGCTCGGATGCGCGAAGACCCGCTCGGCGAGGGCCCGCACGCGGTTTCGGACGGCCACGCGGGCCGCCGGGTCGCCCATCCTCCAGCGCTCGACGATGGCGTCGTCCATGACGGCGAACTTACGCGAAACCGGCCGGCCTGTCATCGGCCGGGGCGAAGACCCCGCCGCAAGGCCGCTTCCCGCCTGCCTCCCCGCCGGGGCCCGCGCCGGAGGGGCGGGCGGGCCCCGGCGGGGAGGCAGGCGGGAAGCGGCCT
>WGAH01000837.1 GCA_015489145.1 Deltaproteobacteria bacterium | reverse complement strand
GGCCGGCCACCGCCCGCACCACCCGCGAGATCCTCGCCTTCCTCGAGGCCGACGGGCGGCTCGACCTGGCCGGCCGGCAGCGGGCGCGGCGCATCCTCGACGCCACCGACCGGCTGAAATTCGCCCGGGAAGGCGGGGGCGAGGCCTTCTTCGCCGCTCTCGACGAGGACTTCGCGGCCGTCCTCGCCGCGATGCGCCCCGCCCCGGCCGAACCGGAGGGGGCTGCCGCCGAGGACGCGGGAGGCGCGCCGTGATCGAGTGGGCCTCGCCCTGGTGGTTCCTCGCCCTGCCGGTGGCGCTGGCGGCGCCGTGGCTGGCGCGTCGGCCGCGCCTGGCGGTCTCGGACGTCTCCATCCTGGCCCAGCGCTCGGGGGTGCGCCTGCTGCTGGCCCGGCTGCCGCAGCTCCTCGCCTCGCTGGCCCTGGCCTGCCTGGTCGCCGCGCTCGCCCGGCCGCAGCTCGTCAACCGCGAGCGCGTGGTCGAGAGCGAGGGCATCGACATCGTGCTGGCCCTCGACACCTCGGGGTCGATGGAGGCCGAGGACTTCCGCCTCGGCGGGCGGGCGGCCAACCGCCTCGAGGTCGCCAAGGCGGTGGTGCAGCGCTTCGTCGAGGCGCGGCCCGACGACCGCATCGGCCTCGTCGTCTTCGGCGAGGCGGCCTTCACGCAGGTGCCCCTCACCCTCGATCACGACGGCTTCGCCACCCTCCTCGACCTCGTGGGCATCGGCATGGCCGGCCGCCGGGCCACCGCCATCGGCGACGCGATCGCCGTGGCGAGCCGGCGCCTCGAGGGCATCGACGCCCCGTCCAAGGTGATCATCCTGCTGACCGACGGCCGCAACAACGCCGGCCAGGTCGCGCCCCTGGAGGCGGCGCGGGCCGCGGCGGCCCTCGGCGTGCGGATCTACACGATCGGGGTCGGCACCGAGGGCGGCGGGGGCGGCTTCTTCGGCATGTTCGGCGGCCGGGCGGAGCTCGACGAGAAGACGCTCACCGCCATCGCCCGCGAGACCGACGGGCGCTACTTCCGCGCCACCGACACCCACGCCCTCGAAAAGGTCTACGCCACCATCGACCAGCTCGAAAAGAGCACCGCCGAGTCCAAGGTCTACGTCCACACCCAGGAGCGCTACCACCCGTGGCTGGCGGCGGGGCTGGCGCTGCTGCTCGTGCAGGCGGTGCTCGGCGAGACGGTGCTGCGGAGGTTGCCGTGAGCTTCGCGCTGCCGGCGGCGCTGCACCTGCTGTGGGCCGTGCCGGTCCTGGCGGCGCTGCTCGCCTGGGCGCTGCGGCGGCGGCGGGCGGCGCTGGCCCGCCTCGGCCCCCTGGCCCCGGAGCGCACGAGCGCCCGGGCGATGCGCGTCCACCGGCTGCGCGGGGTGCTGCTGCTGGCGGCGCTGGCCCTGGGCGTCGTCGCCCTCGCCCAGCCGCGCTGGGGCTGGCGCTGGCGGGAGCTGCCCCGCCGGGGGCTCGACCTGGTGGTGGTGCTCGACGTGAGCCGGTCGATGCTCGCCGAGGACGTCTCGCCCTCGCGCATGGAGCGGGCCCGGCGCGAGGTGCTCGACCTGGCCGACCTCCTCCAGGGCGACCGGGTGGGGCTGGTGATCTTCGCCGGCGGCGCCTACCCGCGCATGCCGCTGACCGAGGACTACGACGCCCTGCGGTGGATGGTGCGCGACAGCAGCGTCGAGACGCTGCTCGTGCAGGGCTCCGACATCGGCGCGGCGCTGGCGATGGCCGGCGAGCTGCTGCCCGACGAGGGCCCGGCCGACCGGGCGGTGCTGCTGATCAGCGACGGCGAGGACCAGGTGGGCCGGGCGCGGGAGGCGGCGGAAAAGCTCGCCGAGGCCGGCGTGCACCTCTACGCCCTGGGCGTGGGCACGCCCGACGGGGCGCCGATTCCCCTGCCGGAGGGGGGCTTCGAGAAGTACGAGGGCAAGGTGGTGATCAGCCGCCTCGACGAGGACCTGCTCCAGGACCTCGCCCGCGTCGGCTCGGGGGCCTACGTGCGCTCGGTGGCGGGCAGTTCGGACACGCGGGCGCTCTACCTCGACGAGATTCGCGGCAAGCTCCAGCAGGCCGAGCAGGGCACGCGCCGCGAGAAGGTGTGGGACGAGCGCTACCGCTGGCCCCTGGGCGCGGCCTTCCTCCTGCTGCTGGTCGCCGCCGGGCTGCGGCCGGGGCGGTTGCGGCTGCCCGGGGCGGCGGCGCTGCTGCTGGTGGTGGTGGGCTCCGGGGCGGCGCGGGCCGCCCCGGAGCCCACCACCACCAGCAGCAGCGCCGC
>WGAH01000836.1 GCA_015489145.1 Deltaproteobacteria bacterium | reverse complement strand
GGACGCGCACGGAGCACTCCTGGGGTGGGGATCCCTGGAAGGGTGCCTGGGAGGCCGGGCACCTGTCAACGCCTCTACCCGTCCCGGGGGTCCGGGCAAAGCGGCGAGACAAGCGGGGCGCCGCCGGCGAACCGGGGCGCCCCTTGCCTCACCGCGGGCGGGCTAGTCCTTGATGCCCGCGATCTCCTCGAGCATGTCGGTGGTCAGCGACTTGGGCCGCTCGATCGGGTAGCCGAGGGCGCGGTCCCAGGTGATGTTGGTCAGCACGCCCAGCGCGCGGCCGATGCCGAAGAGCACGGTGTAGAAGTCGTACTCGGTCACGCCGTAGTGCCACTGGATCACGCCGGACTGGGCGTCGACGTTGGGCCAGGGGTTCTTGGCCTTGCCGTGCTCCTTGAGGATGGGGGGCACGACGTTGTAGAGGCGGTCGACGTACTTGAAGATCGGGTCGTCCGGGAGGTGCTTCAGGCAGAACTCGCGCTGGGCCATGTAGCGCGGGTCGGTCTTGCGGAGCACGGCGTGGCCGTAGCCCGGGATGACCTGGCCGCTGTTGAGGGTGTCCCAGACGAACTTCTTCATCTCGTCCTCGGACGGGACCTCGTCGCCGCCCATCTTGTCCATCACGCCCTGGATCCAGCGCAGGACCTCCTGGTTGGCGAGGCCGTGGAGCGGGCCGGCGAGGCCGTTGAGGGCGGCCGAGAAGCTGTAGTAGGCGTCCGACAGCGCGCTGGCGACCAGGTGGGTGGTGTGGGCGCTGACGTTGCCGCTCTCGTGGTCGCTGTGGAGGATGAAGTAGAGCCGCATCAGGTCGTCGTAGGGCTCGGGCACGCCCATCATGTGGGCGAAGTTGCCGCCGAGGTCGAGGTCGGGGTGCGGCGCGATGTGGGTGTCGCCCTTGTACTTCATCCGGTAGATGTAGGCGGCGATGACGGGCAGGCGCGCCATGATGTCCATGGCGTCCTCGTACATCGGCTCCCAGGCCGTCATCTTGTTGAAGCCCTTCTCGTAGAAGGCCTTGAACTTGCTCTCGCGCTGCATGGCGAGGACGGCGGCCGAGAACATCGTCATCGGGTGGGTGTCGCGCGGCATGGCGCGGAGCACGTCGAAGACGTACTGCGGCACCTGGCGGCGGACCTTCATCTCCTCGACGACCTCGAGGGCTTCCGCCTCGGTGGGGAAGTCGCCGGTCATGAGCAGGAAGATGTGGCCCTCGACGTAGGGGTACTCCTTGCCCGCGGGCTTGGGCAGGTTCGCCAGGGTCTCGGGGATGGTGTGGCCGCGGAAGCGGATGCCCTCGTAGGGGTCGAGGTAGCTGACGTCGGTGACCAGCGCCTTGACGCCGCGCATCCCGCCGATGGCCTGGGCGATGGTGACCTCGCCCACCTTCACGTTGCCGTACTCCTTGAGGAGGCGGGTGGTGCGGGGCCGGTGGGCCTCGATCTTCTGGGCGAGTTTCTCCTTGAGGCTCGACATGGCTCACTCCTGACCGGGTGCAGTCGGAATGGGGATGAAACCGGGGAAGGGCGCCCTGCTCCTCCTCGGCAGCCGGCGGCGACTGCGGGCCGCGGCTGGCACGACACCGGCGGGACGTGCCCACCCGGTGGAGGAGGGGCCTAAGTCGGACCGCCGGTCGAGGCAACGGCCCGGGCCTGCCCCCGATCAGCTTCTGAAAGCCCGGTCGGAACAATGCTTGCGGGGGCCGGGCCCGGGCTTCGACCCCCGGTCGATTCCCCCGCTCGGACCGGCGGGCTCAGGCGAGGCGGTCCGCGGACCCCGAGGCGCCCACCGAGCGGCGCAGCACGGCCGGCTCCACCTCGACGGCCGCCACCTCGGCGACGGGCCCGCGCAGGGTGAGCGCGAAGTCCTCGCCCACGCGCACCGCCAGGGCGCCGCCGGGGGCGAGGACCCGCACCTCCCGGTCCGCGCGGCCGAGGCGCGCCGCCGCCGCGGCCACCGCGCAGGCCGAGGAGCCCGAGGCCTCCGTCTCGCCGGCGCCGCGCTCCCAGATGCGGATCTCGAGGGTGGCGCGGTCGCGCACCGCGACGAACTGCACGTTGGTCCGGTTCGGGAACAGCGGGCTGCGCTCGAGCTGTCGGCCCCAGGCCCGCCAGGGAAGCGCGTCGAGGTCGGTCCCCGCGCCGGCAACGTCGTCCAGGAACACGACGCAGTGCGGGTTTCCGACGCCCACCGCCGTGACGCGGAGCCGGGCGCCCTCCACCTCGATCGCCTCGCGCAGGAGCGGGCGGGCGGCGGGGATCGCGGCCGGATCGAAGGTGGCGCGGCCCATCTCGACGGTGATGGCGGCGTCGTCCACGCGGCAGCGCACCACCCCGCCGGGCGGGGCGACCCGGAGGTCGGCCGGGGCGCCGCGCCGGTCGACGAGCCAGCGCGCGAAGATGCGGAGCCCGTTGCCGCTCTTCTCGGCCACCGAACCGTCGGGGTTCCAGATGCGGAGGCCGAAGGCGCCGTCGCCGGCGGGGCCGAGGGGCTCGAGCACGCCGTCGGCCCCCACGCCGCGGTGGCGGGCGCACAGGGCCCGCGCGAGGGCGGCGTCCACCGGGCCGCCGGCCTCGAGCACGAGGTAGTCGTTGCCGAGGCCGTGGTACTTCCGCAGGCGCAGGGTGCCCATGCCCACCTCCCGCCGGGCTATGCGCCGGCGGCGGCGATCCGGGCCGTGACAAATAATGACAACACCGTCCAGGACCGCGTTGCCGACGCGATCCCACCCCGGCCGGGCGACCGCCCCCGGCCCCGGTCCCGGTGGCGCGGGCCGCGGCCGGGATAGCGCCGAACATGGTTTCAAACGCTTTTTTCCGCCTTCGCCACGCCGAGGGCGTCGACAGTCGCCTGCGCCACCTCGGTC
>WGAH01000835.1 GCA_015489145.1 Deltaproteobacteria bacterium | reverse complement strand
GCGTTGGCGGTCTGGACCCGCGCCTCCACCGCCCGCCCCGGGGTCGAGGAAGCCTCCGAGGCCCTCATGCGGGCGGTGGAGGCGCGGGTCCAGGCCGCCAACGCCGCCGCCGACGGGGCTGCCGCCGGCCTGCGGTCGCTGGTGGGCGGGGCCACCCTGGTGCTCGCCGGGCTCCTCGCCGCCCTCGGCTGGTACTGGAAGCGCGCGGTGAGCGACCCGGTGGCGCGCCTCGGAGAGCGCGCCGACGCCCTCGGCCGCGGCGCGCTGCTCGACCCGGACACGCGCTGGGCCCCCCCGGGCGAGATCGCCCACCTGGCCGAGTCCCAGGTGCGGATCAGCGCCTACCACGAGCGCCTGGCCCGGGCCGCCGAGCGGGTCGCCGCCGGCGAGCTGGACGTCGAGGTCGCGGCCCTGTCCGACGAGGACGTGCTCGGCCGGGCCGTCGCCGCCATGGTCGCGGCGCTGCGCGACAAGGACGCCGCCCAGCGCGCCGCGATGGCCGCCAGCGAGCAGGCCCGCCGGGAGGCCGAGGCCGCGCGCCGGGACGCCCAGCGCCTGGCCGAACACCTCAAGATGCTGCCCCAGCCCATCATCGAGATCGACCGCGAGGGGCGCATCGTCTTCGCCAACGACGCCGCCGCCGAGCTGGCCGGCGCCCGCCCCGAGGAGCTCGTCGGCCGCCGGTGCGGCTCGGTGATGTGCACCGACGACTGCGAGGGCGGCCAGTGCGCCGTGTTCCGGGCGATGCGCTCGGGGCGCGTGGAGCGGGCCCAGACCCGCGCCCACCTCGAATCCGGCGAGGCCGACATCCCGGTGGCCTACGCCGGCGTGCCGGTGCGGAACGCCGAGGGCGAGATCGTCGGCGCGCTGGACGCCCTCACCGACCTGAGCACGATCTTCGAGGTGGTGGACCAGGTGCGGGAGGCCTCGACGGCGCTGGGCTCCTCGGCCCAGGAGCTGTCGGCCCAGTTCTCGCAGATGGTCGGGACCGCCGACACGATGATGCGCGAGTCCACCCAGGTGACCGCCTCGGCCGAGCAGATGTCGGCCAGCGTGAGCACGGTGGCCGCGGCCATCGAGGAGATGAACACCTCCCTCATCGAGGTGTCCCGGAACTGCATCCGGGCCTCCGAGATCACCGGCAGCGCCCGCGAGCGGGCGGCCAGCGCCCGCGAGATCATGGCCCAGCTCGACGAGGTGGCGCACCGCATCGGCAAGGTCACCCACGTGATCAACGACATCGCCGACCAGACCAACCTGCTGGCCCTCAACGCCACCATCGAGGCCGCCGGGGCCGGCGAGGCGGGCAAGGGCTTCGCGGTCGTGGCCGCCGAGGTCAAGACCCTGGCGAACCAGACCGCCAAGGCCACCGAGCGCATCGCCGAGGAAATCGCCGAGATGCAGGCCCGGGCCAGCGAGTCCCTCGCCGCGATCCAGGACGTGACCGGCGTGATCGAGGAGGTCAACGAGATCACCCACGCCATCGCCGCCGCCGTCGAGGAGCAGACCGCCACGACCAGCGAGATCGCCCAGTCCGTGAGCCAGGCCGCCACCGGCGCCGAGGCGGTGAGCCAGACCATCGTGACGGTGAGCCAGGCCGCCGAGGACACCGCCGCCTCCACCGAGATGATCGCGGCGGCCAGCCAGTCGCTGGCGAAGCTCTCGGAAGACCTGCAGCGCGTGATCTCCCGGTTCGCGGCCTGAGCGGAGGACCGGCATGGACCCCCAGGACCGGGAGCTGCTCGAATCCTTCGTCGCCGAGGCGCGGGAGCTGCTCGAGCACGTCGAGCGGGACGTGCTGGCCCTCGACCCGGCGTCGGAGGCCGACGACCCCGAGGCGGTCCACCGGGTCTTCCGGGCCGTGCACAGCGTGAAGGGGGCCGCGGGCTTCTTCGGGCTGACGGCGATCCAGGAACTCGCCCACGTGATGGAAAACCTGCTCCAGCGGGTGCGCGAGGGCCGGATCGCGCCGAGCGCCGAGCTGGTGGACGCGCTGCTCGCCGGCAACGACGCCCTGAGCGCGATGATCGAGGACGTCGAGCGTTCGGGGGAGGTGGACGCCTCCCTGGAGCTGGAGGCCCTGCGCCGCCTCCTCGGCGAGGACGGCGAACCGGCGGAGAACCACGCCGGCGAGGACCGGCCGCCCGAGGGCGAAGCGGCGACCGAGGAGCCCGCCCCGGCCGTCGACGAGGCCGCCCCGGCGCCGCCTTCGCCGGAGCCTCGCGAGGCCCCGGAGCCCGC
>WGAH01000834.1 GCA_015489145.1 Deltaproteobacteria bacterium | reverse complement strand
TCTCCAGCCCCTTCGGGTACCGGATGCACCCGGTCCTCGGGGTCCGCAAGCGCCACGAGGGCGTCGACATCGCGCTCCCCGCCGGAAGCCCCATCCGGGCCGCCGGGGACGGGGTCGTGCGCCGCGCCGGGCGCGACCCCGTCAACGGGCTGCACCTGGTGATCGACCACGGTTCCGGGGTCCGCACGGCGTACTGCCACGCCAGCGCGCTGCTGGTGGCCCGGGGCGACCGCGTGCGCGCCGGGCAGGTGATCGCCCGGGTGGGGAGCACCGGCCGGGCGACGGGTCCGCACCTCCACCTGGGCCTGCGGGTGGACGGCGAGGCGGTGGACCCGGCGCGGTGGCTGCCGGGCGCGCCCGCCGGGGCCTCCCGTGCCGGCACGCCGCCGGCCGGGGGCCCCGGAGCCGCGGGTTAGGCCGCCTCCACCCGATGCTGCGCGCCCTCCCCCTCGCCGGACTTCTCGCCTGCGGCGGCCCCGCCGGCCCGCCGGAGGACCCCGCCGACTGCCCCGACGCCGCCTGCCGGGAAGCGTGGGCGGTGGGCCGCTACGAGGCGGACCCGCGGCGGGTCGCGGAGCTGGTTCGCGATCTGCCCGATCCCGTCGAGCGCGTCGCCCTGGTCTCGCGCCTGGTCGAGGCCTTCCCCGGCGAGACCGCCGCCCTGTGCGGGGCCCTCGAGGCGGGCCCGGCCCGGAAGCGCTGCGAGGAACTCAACCAGCGCCCGCACCTCCGGGCCCCCCTGCCCGAGCCCGGCCGACCCCTCGACGCCCGGGCGACCCCGGCCGGCGCCAAGGTCCCCGCCGAAAACGCCGACGCGGGCGATGCCGCGGACGACTCCACCCCCCGTCTGGTCGACGTGGACGGCCGCGCCTGGCCGCCCCCCTTCCCCGACCTGGCGCCGCGCGAGGTTTCCTGCGCCGACAGCCGCAACGCCTGCCAGTCCCTCGCCGCCCGCGAGGCGGCGACCCGGGCCGACGCCGAGGGCGCCGCCGCCGCCTGCCTCGCGGTGCCCGACGAGAAGTGGCGCTACGAGTGCTTCTTCCAGTCCGCCGAGCAGCTCCTGCGAAGCCGCAAGGCCGGGCACCTGCGCCTGAGCCGCATGGACGCGGTCGTCGCCCTGTGCCGGGGCGCCGGGCCCTATCTCGGGCGCTGCCTGACCCACGTGCAGAGCGAGGTCGCCGGCCTCGCCCCGCCCGCCAACCGGGAGGCCCCCGCCGACTGGGCCCGGGTGCGGCGGGCCGTCGAGGCCCTCGCGGGGGCCCTGGCCCCGGTGGACGCGGACCTGGCCGCCGACCTCGCCGACCAGACCTGGGCGCAGGCCCTGCGCCTCTCCTACGCCACCGCCGAGCGGGTGGTCGGGACGCCCCTCCGCTGGCTGCCCGAGGCGGCCGTCCCCCACGTCCGCGCCGCCGCCGCCTGGGCCCTCGTCGGCCGCTCCCACGAGCGCGATCCCGACCTCGCCGCCTGGGTCGGGCGCGTGGCCGAGGCCCTCGCCGACCGCTCCTCCACCCCCGGCGAGCGCCACCCGGGGCGGGTGCGCGCCCCCCGCGACCTCTGGCGGGCGCCCCGCCCCGAGGAGCTGGATGCCGAGCTGGTTCGGACGGTCCACTACCTCGGCGAGGCCCGCCGCCTCCGGGCGCCCGAGGAGGCCGAGGACCTCGCCCTGTGCGTCCTGGAGGGGGCCGCCCTGGCCGACCCGCCGCGCCGCGAGCTCCTCGCCGCCGCCCGCGACGACCCCCGCCCCCGGGTGGCCTGGACCGCCCGCCGCCTCGCCGAGCGCCTGCGGGAGGCCGGCTCCCGCTGAGCGGCGCGCCTCAGGCGCCGGGCGCCCCCGGCGGGCGCTCGACCAGGGTGCGCAGGGAGACGCCCTCGAGCACCATGAAGATCGCCCCGATGCCCACGGTGAAGCCGAACTGCCCCAGGTGCAGCACCACCGCGAAGGTGCGGGCGATGCTCCCGTCGACGCCGAACAGCCAGAGGGCCGCGGTGCAGAACAGCTCGTAGGCGCCGAAGAAGCCCGGGGTGGGCACGGCGGTCATGCCGGACAGGGTGATGCCCCAGGTGGTCCAGGCGGCCTGCCAGGTCGCGGGCACCCCGGGAAAGGCGGCCAGGACCACCTGCACCGCGCCGATGGTCAGCCCCCAGATGCCCGCCGTGGCCAGCGCGCAGCCCAGCGCCGTGGCCGGCCGCCGCAGCAGGCCGACCAGGCCCTCGCGAAAGCGCTCCGCCAGCCCGGCGACCCGCTCGCCGAGGGGCAGGCGCCGCACCAGCCGGAGGACGGGCTCGCCGCCGAGGACCAGCGCCGCGCCGCCGGCCACCCCGGCGGCGAGCACCACCCCGGCGAGGCGCTGGCCGGCGCCGATCACGTCGACGCCGTGGACCACGATCCCCTCGGCGGGAAGCTCCACCACCCAGGTCAGCCCCCCGAGGATGACGAGGAGCGCCCCGAAGTCGAGCATGCGCTCGATGAAGATCGCGGCGAGCCCGCGCCCGAAGGGCACCCCCTCCCGCTCGGCGAGCAGGTAGGGACGCACCATCTCGCCCAGCCGCAGGGGCACGACGTTGATCGCGAGGAAGCCGATGGTGTTGATCGCGAACAGCCGGCCGTAGGGCACCGGCACGCCGACGAGACGCCCGAGCCGCCAGGCCCGCAGGACGTGGGCGAGGAGGTAGAGCAGCACCATCGGCACGAAGGCCAGCCACCGCGTCCGGGCCAGGGCCGCGCGGGCCTCGCCCAGGTCGATGCCCCACAGGGCCGCGACGAGGAAGACCGCCGTGGCGAGGAGGACGAGGCCGAGCTTGAGGCGCACGCCGAACTCAGCCCGCCGTCGCGCGGCGGCGGAGCAGGTGCCAGCCCCACAGGGTGTTGTCGAGGGCCTGCGTCTCGTCGAGGCCGTAAGCCTCCGGCGGCTCGGGGCGGCTCACGCAGCTCCCGAACAGGCGATCCCAGATCGTCAGCGTGTTGCCGTAGTTGCCGTCGTGCAGCTCGCCGTCGCGGGTGTGGTGCCAGCAGTGGAAGTGGGGGTTGTTGAACAGCGCGTCCCAGGCCCGGAACAGGGCGCTCGACGTGTCGACCCGCAGGTTGGCGTGCTGCCAGGCGTCCATGACCACGCCCACCCCCATCGCCGCCGGCACCACCCAGGGCGCGAAGCCCGAGGTGTCGATCAGCACCCCGAAGAGGAGCACGGGAATGGCGGCGAGCTGCACGAAGTCGACGAGGTGCATGCGCAGCCCCGTCGTGGCGTCCAGGACCTCGGCCGAGTGGTGGACGCGGTGGAAGGTCCACAGCCAGGGCACCCGGTGGTCGGCCCGGTGGACCCAGTAGCGCGTGAAGTCGAGGAGCAGGAAGGCGACGAGGAACTGCGCCGCCGGGGGCCCGAGGAGGGCGCCGTCGACCAGCCCGACCTCGGCGCCGGCGGTCAGCGGCTCGATCACCGCCCAGGCGAAGGCGAAGAGCACCAGCCCGTTGAGCAGGTTGAGCACGAGGTCGCGGTGGACCAGCGGCACCCCCGGCACGCGGGGGCGCAGCCGGCCGGCCACGAGGAACAGGGCCATCGCTCCGCCCTGGAGGAACAGGCGCTCCACGACACCTCCCGGGTCCGAAGCCTACCCCAGCCGGCCCCGGCTGCGAAGCGGGCGGGTCGCCTACTCCTCCGGCACGACCTCTTCGAGGGTGAGGCCCTCGACGAGGGGCGCCGGGTCGAACAGGGCCTCGAGGGTCAGGCAGTAGGCGCCGCCGTCGGGGCAGGCCTCGCAGGTGATGCCGAGCCACTCCTGGGCGACGTTGCAGACGCTGTCGGGCTCGTCGGGCAGGTCGAGGAGCGGCCCCATGTTGCGCGTGTCGGCCAGGCCGTTCGCCTCGGCCCCGCCGATGGAGCTGGCGTCGGCGGCGAAGGTGCCCTCGACGTGGAAGGCGTGAATCGGCACCTCGATGCCGTTGTAGTCGATGACGATCTCGTCGGCGGTGGCCGAGAAGAAGGGGGCTTCCGAGAAGTCGGCCTCGCCGAAGTCCCAGGTGGCGAGGTTGGTGTCCTGGTGGATCTGGCTGCTGGCGTCCACCGTGCCCTGGGCGCCCATGAGCGAGACCGTGTCCTCGCCGGCGTCCACCACGCCGATGAGCAGCGGCTCGGAGAGGTACAGGCCGATGAGGGCCCCCAGCCCGGCGGGCTCCACGTAGTCGGCGCCGCCGAGGTCGAAGTCGTAGGTGTTGCCGACGAGCTCGGTCGGATCGACCTCGAGGGGCAGGCCGTAGGCGCTCGTGGCGAAGGAGACGGTGCTCTCGGCGCCGCACACCTCCACGGTGAGGGTGTAGGCGGTGTCGCCGGCCAGCCCGTCGACGGCCCCCACGGTGGCGTTGAGGCCGCTGTCGTCGAAGTCCGCCCGCAGCTCGACCTCGGCGCCCGACCCGTCGACCAGCGAGAACGCGGCGAGGTCCTCGGCGGGCTCCGAGAAGACCACGGCGAAGGTGTCGCGCCAGTAGAAGTCGGTGGTGCCGTCCTCCGGGTCGATCCCGACCACCTCGGCGGTGCAGGGGGCGCCGGTGTCGTCGCCGCCGGTGTCGACCTTTCCGGGGTCGGTGTGGCCCTTGTCGCCCGGGTTGCTCGCCTTGTTGCAGGCCGCCGCGAGGGCCAGCGTCGGAATCGCCAGCAGGATCGCCTTCGTGCGCGTCATGGTCTCCTCCTCCGTGCCGGGGCCAGTGTAGCCCCCCGACCCGCCGGCCGCCGCGCCGCTTCCCGGTCAGCCGCCGGTGTCGGCGTCGGCGTCGACCTCGATGTCGATGACGTACCAGTAGAGCGGGCTGCCGACGCCGTCGTCGGAGTAGATCAGCACGCCCCACTCGCCGGGTTCGGTGGCCGTCCACTCCACCAGGGGATCGAAGTCGGTGGTCGTCTCGCCGTGGCCGCTGCCGGTCTGCTTCTGCCCCGAGGGGTCGTAGAGCTTGACCCGCGCGTCGAGGGGCGAGCCGTAGCGCCAGGCGTCGACCCGGATCGTGATCGCGGCCTTCCCCGAGGGGGTGTCGGGCACCTCGAAGCGGAACCAGTCGCGGTCGCTTCCCTCGGACAGCACGCCGTAGACGCGCACCGGCGGCTCGAGGAGGTTGCCCTCGTCCATCGACCCGTTGGGCTCCTCCTCCGAGACGTCCCAGTCCACCGGGGCCTTGGCCATGCTCGCCGCGAACTCCCAGATGTGGTCGTCGCTGTAGGTGTAGTACTGGTCGGAGATGACGGCGTACCAGGTGTCGGCCTCGTCGACGGGGACGACGAGCAGCGGATCGGTGCTGTCCCGCTGCGCCAGGGTGAGGGCCCGATTGTCGTTGCCCTCGTCGACGAGGTAGAGCTGGAGGTCGGCGCTGCTGCCGATGTCGGCGCCCCGGGCCCAGGCCCGCAGCCAGCCGCCCTCGGTGGTCTCGAAGCGCAGGGTGTCGAGGTCGGCGGGCTCGTCGAGCACCCCGCAGGCCCAGTCGTCGAGCTCGATGGCCTGGGCGTCGGCCTGGGTGTTGTTCGGCTCGACCTCCGGGGCGTCGCAGGGCGGCGGCGGAGCCGTGTCGACGGCGGTGTCCTCGGGGCCGGTGTCGGCGGGCGGCGAGTCCTGGTTCGGCTTGTCGGAGTCCGACGGGAGGTCGGGGTTCACGCAGCCCCGGAACAGGGCGCAGCCCTCCAGCGGCAGGGCCAGCGCCAGGGCGGCGGGAAGGACGGCGGAACGGGCGGGAATGCGCGGCATGGGGACCCGGGAAGGACGCGCCCGGACGGAGGCGCCGGGGACGGGTGTCCCCCCGACCATAACGGCTGTCGACGCCCCTTGTCGCCCACTATAAGCTGCCCCCCATGAGACGCGCACCGATTCCGAGTCCCGCATGCCGGGTCCTCCCCGCCCTGGCCCTCGCCGCCGCCTGCGGCGGCAGCGACACCACCGTGAACCAGCTCTACCCGGACATCGCCGTCGCCCCCGAGTCGGTGGACTTCGGCGACGTCGTCGTCCTCTACGACGCCACCCAGACGATCCAGCTCGTCAACGCCGGCCGGGCCACCCTCGAGGTCTCGAGCATCGCCGTCGAGGGCAACGACGACGCCGTGTTCAACGTCTACCCCGACAGCGTCGAGCTGGCCCCCGACGACAGCATGGGCGTCGACATCGGCTTCGCCCCCGCGACCTACCTGCTCTACGAGCGCGACCTCGTCGTCAAGAGCAACGACCCGGACACCCCCGAGCTGCGCGTGCCCCTCCGCGGCGAGGGCGTGGACGGCCCGGTGCCCGACATCTCCCTCAGCACGAATTCCCTCGACTTCGGCACGGTCCCGGTGGGCTCCACCGAGGTGCTCTACTTCACGATCACCAACGTGGGCGACGGCGACCTCACCATCGGCGACACCACCCAGTCCGGCTCCGGCGCCTTCCAGGTCACCACCTGGCCGGACGGCCAGACCCTGGCCGGCGAGGGCGGGATGTTCACCGTCATCGTCGAGTACGCGCCCACCAGCGATGCCGGCGACAACGGCAGCCTGACGATCCAGAGCAACGACCCGGACGAGCCCGAGGTCGAGGTCCTGTTCGTCGGCAACGGCGGCGGCAGCTTCGACTACCCGGTGGCCGACATCGACTGCCCGGGCACCGTCGACCCGCCGGACACCATCGACCTCGACGGCACCGGCTCCTACGACCCCAACGGCTACGAGCCCCTCACCTACCAGTGGAGCCTCGTGTCCAGCCCCGAGGGCAGCAGCGCCGAGATCGACGACGAGGCCGCCGACTTCACCAGCATGTTCGTCGACCTCGCCGGCACCTACGAGGTGCAGCTCCAGGTCACCAACAGCATGGGGCTCACCTCCTCGCCGGCGCGCTGCGAGTTCGAGGCCGAGCCCAGCGAGTCGCTGCACGTCGAGATGTTCTGGAACACCGGCGACACCGACTTCGACCTGCACCTGGTCCAGGACGGCTACGACTTCCTCGAAAAGCCCGGCGACTGCTGCTGGTGCAACCCGAACCCGAACTGGGGCGAGTCCGGCAGCGGCGACGATCCCGAGCTGGCCCTGGACAACCGCGCCGGCTACGGCCCCGAGAACATCCGTCTCGACACGCCGGCCGACGGCAACTACTTCGTCAAGGTCCACTACTTCGAGGACCGCGGCGGCGGCACCACCACCGCCACGGTCCGCATCTGGATCGACGGCGTCCTCGAGGACGAGACGAGCCAGGTCTTCGACCACCAGAACCGCGTCTGGGACGTCGGCTACGTCAAGTGGCCCGAGGGCGTCTTCGTCGAGCAGGAAAACGACCTCTACAAGCCCGACACCAAGGAGTGCTTCTGAGGGGGCCGGCCTCCCGGCTCAAGCCAGGCCGGCGACGCGGGCGAGGCGGGCGAGGTAGTCGGCGTCGACGCGCGGCTCGCCGAGGTGGCGCAGCACCAGCTCCACGTGGTCGGCGAGCGCCGGCACCCGGGCCATGCCGCCGACCATCACCCAGGTGGCGAGGCGGTCGGCCACCCGGCGGAACAGCAGGTCGCGCAGCCGCTCGTCGGCCTCGGTGAGCACGGTCTGCAGGCGGCTCTGCTCGGCGGCGACGGCCCCCTGCCAGTCGGGTCCGAGGCGCTCGGCGAGCACCGCGAAGAAGGGCTCGTGCAGGCCCAGCCGCAGGATGTCGCGCAGGGCCTGGGCCCGCAGCACGTTGTGGGCGCCCTCCCAGTTCTCGTAGACCACGTTGTCGCGCAGCAGGCGCGGCAGCACCGAGAAGGTCTCGACCGTGCCGTTGCCGGCGAGCACCTCGATGCCGCGGTTCACCGCGTCGTGGGCGAGGCGGGCCGTCCAGGTCTTGGTGAGGTTGAGGGCCAGGCGGAAGAAGCCGGCCTCGTCGGGGCCGGCCGAGCCGGCCTCCACCCGTTCGAGGACCTCGGCCAGCCACAGGGTCGCGGCGATCATGCCGGCGGCGTCGGCCTCCATCCAGGCCAGGGTCTCCTGCACCGGCCCGTACTCGGCGATGCGCCGACCGAAGGCCGCCCGGTGGCGCGCGTAGCTGCCCGCCACCACCGCGGCCCGCCGGGCGTGGGCGGCGGCCCCGGCCGAGTTGAACAGCCGCGAGGTGTCGATGACGAGCTCCATCGCGTGGCGGAAGCCCCGCTCCACCGGGCCGAGGGCCTCGGCGTGGGCGTCCTGGAAGTCGATCTCGGCGGTGACCAGGGTGCGCGTGCCGATCTTGTCCTTGGCGCGACGGATGCGAAAGCCGTTGGGGGTGCCGTCGGGCCGGAGGCGCGGCACGAGGAACAGCCCGAGCCCCCGCGTGCCCGGCGCCGAGGCCTGGGGCCCCACCGCCACGCGGGCGGTCATGAGGAACACGTCGGCATCGGCGTTCGAGCAGAACCACTTCTCGCCGCGAATGCGCCAGCGCGAGCCGGGCCCGGTGGCGTGGGGATCCACCGGCTCCGCGGAGCAGGCGTTGGCGCCGACGTCGCTGCCGCCCTGCACCTCGGTGAGGAACTGCGCCGCGGTGAGGTTGGTGTCGAAGTCCGGGTCGAGGAGTCCCGGGAGGTAGCGGTCCTGCTGCTCGGGGGTGCCGAGGCGCTGGAGCGCGCGAATCGCCCCGGCGGCGCAGGCCAGCGGGCAGTTGTGCCCGGCCTCGCCGGCCTGGGCCGTCAGGTAGAACAGGCCGAGGACGAGCCGGTGGGGCACCGGGTCCTCGCCGTAGGCGGCCATCACGCCGGTGCCGTAGGCGGCCCGGCCGGCGTCCCGCCAGGCCGGGTGGTGCCGGATCGCGCCGGTGGGGCGGCCCACCGCGTCCCAGTCGTCGACCACCGGGAGGTTGGCGGCGAGGTTCTCGAGGCGGGCGGCGCGGTCGAGGGGACCCGCCACCAAGCGGCCGGCCCGGTGCAGGGTCTCCTCGCGGTCGGCGAGGCCGTGCCAGCGCACCAGCTCGCGAAAGGGCCCGTCGACGGCGTAGAGGTCGTCGGGCTGGGCCGCCTCCCAGGCGGCGAGATCGGCGCGGCCGCGTTCGACGGCGTTCATGCGTCCTCCTCGTTCGGGTCGGAGAGGCGGAGCCCCTGGAGCACCCAGGTCGGCGTGTCCACCGAGCCGTGGCGCTCGTGGTCGTTGAGCACGTGGGTGACCGCGCCGAGCAGCTCCGGCGCGGTGGCCCGCAGGCGCCGCAGGCCGATGAAGCCGGTGATCCCCTGCGGGCCGGCGGCGAAGGCCCGGCCGAGCAGGCTGACGGTGCCCCGGGCGAGGTCGACGGCCGGCGGGGCGTCCAGCTCGTCGAGGACGACGATGCCGTCGAGCAGCGGGAAGATCATGTTGCGCGAGCGGTTGCCGGGGCGCACCACGAGGTTGCCGGGCCACAGGCGGCCGTCGTCGTGGTGGTGGCCCGACGGGCGGACGTCGCGGGCCCGCGCCGCCCGGGGCGAGAGGTAGACCGCGCCCAGCCGGCCCTCCTTGAGGAGGGGGAGCACCACCGGCGGCACGCCGCGGCCGTCGAAGCCCCGGGTCTCCAGGCCCCCGGGAATGGTGGCGTCGTCGTGGACGTGGACGAGGGCGGAGCCGACCGGCGGGGCGTCGGGCCCCGAGAAGCGCGCGAGGAAGCTGCGGCCGTCCTCGATGGCCTCGGCGTCGAAGGCCGGCGCCAGGGCCCGGAGCAGGGCGGCGGCCACCGGCTGCGACAGCACGACGGCCGGCTCGCCGGCCGGGGGAGACGCGGGCTTGCGGAGGGCGGCGACCCCCAGGGCGAGGCGCCCGCCGAGGGGCCGGGCCGCCACGTCGGAGAACAGCCGGCTCTCGACCTCCACCCGCACGACGTGGGGGCTGCCCTCGCCGCGGGCCGAGCCCTCGACCCGGTAGCGGGTGTCGCGCTCGACCCCGTCGAACCCGCGGCTCGTCGCCACCGCGCGCTCGCGCTCCACCTCGCGGTAGGCGAAGCGCGCCTCGCGCACCGCCGGCTCGGCATCGTAGAGGTCGGCGAGGTTCTCGGCCAGCACGTCCCGTCGGGTCGCGTCGTCGAGGCGGTCCTGCCGGGGATCGCGAATCGACAGGCCCCGGTCGGGCCCGTCGAGGCGCGGGGGCGGCGCCTCGCGCGGGGCCTCGGCCACCGCGGCGACCGCGGCGTCGAGGACCGCGTCGAGCTCGTCGAGGCCGCCGATCTCCGCCTCGGCCCGACCCCAGTGCCTCTCGTCGGCGTAGGCGCGCACCGCGGCCCGCATCCCCCGGCGCTCCGCGACGGCGCCGACGACGCGCCGCCCGTCGTTCTCGAAACGGCGCTCCACCGCGCGCTCCACGAGGACCTCCACGCCGGCGAGATCCCGCTCGCGGCCACGCCGGACCAGGTCGAGGACAGCGACGCGCATCGCCTTCACGGGGGCCTCCTTCGGTGAGGGGGTCGGGACCGCGCCAGCCCTCGGCCGAGGGGGTTAGGGCGGCGGGCCGTGCGCCGTTGCATATCCCGTCCCCCCGCCCCCGCC
>WGAH01000833.1 GCA_015489145.1 Deltaproteobacteria bacterium | reverse complement strand
CCCTCCACCGCTCCGAGGGGCGGCCCCGGCCCCGGCGTCGAGTCGGCCATCGCCGAGGCGACGGCCCGGGCCGAGGCCCTCGCCCAGGGGGTGACGGCCGCCGTCGAGTCGGCGAAGGCCGGCGTTCTCGCGGCGGCCGAGGCGCGCAAGGCCGCCATCGACGAGATGGTCGCGCGGGGCATCGCGGAGCTCCAGGCCAGCGTGGCCCAGGCGCGCGCCTCGATCCTCGGCGGCTTCGCCACCGCTCGCGCGGACGTCACGGCGCGGGCGGAAGCGGCGCGGGCCGATGTGGGGCAGCGGCAGGCCGCGGCGCTCCAGGACCTCCAGACCCGCGCCGAGGCGGAGCAGGCGCGCCTCGGCACCGACGGGCAGGCGGTGGCCGCCCAGGCGCGGCAGGATGGCGAGGCCCAGGCGCAGCGGGCCCTCGAGGAGGCCGAGGCCAAGGCCGCCCGCGCCGATGCCCTTGCCGACCAGAAGGTGGCCGCGCTCCCGGAGGATGACGAGCCGGACAAGCGGGCGGCGATGGAGAAGGCGATTCGCGCCGTGGCCGCCGAGTCCGCGAAGCAGGCGCGCGAGGCCGGCGAGCGCATGGCCGCGGATGCGCGCAAGGAAGCTGGGGAGCTCGCGAAGGGCATCGAGGAGAAGGCGGCGGAGACCCGGGGGCGGGTGCTCGTCGACCTCGGCCCGGTCCAGGAGCAGCTCCAGTCCCTCGCGTCCAGCGCGCTCGGCGAGGTGGACGCCTCCGAGCAGCAGGTCCTCGCCGCCCTCGACCAGGCGGAAGGAGAGGTCGGCGCGGAGCTCGACCAGCTCGAGCAGGCCGGCGTGACCGGCTACGAGTCCGCGGGGGCAGCGTCGCGCTCGACGGTCGATTCCCTCGCCGCCGACACGGTGGCGCAGCTCGAGCAGGCAGGGGCGGACATGCGCGCCTGGCTCGAGCAGAGCGTGGCCGCGGCGGCGGAGCAGGTGCGCTCCCGGAGGCTGTCGGCGAGGGCCGCGCGGGCCGTCTTCGCCGGGCTCCTCGCCGATCTCGGTCGCGCGGCCGGGGGGTTCGTCGACGCGTGCTCCGCCGCGCCGGGCAGCTTCGAGACGGCCGTCGAGACGGCCTTCGCCACCCTGCAGGCCGACCTCGCGGCTTCGAACGGCAGCCTGGCCGGTGGACTCCAGTCCGCCGAGGCCGGGGCGAGCGGGGCGGTGGAGCAGGCCGTCGGCGGCGCGGGGACGGCGCTCTCGGATCTCGGCGGCGGGTTTTCGACGGCCGCCGACGGCGTCGTGTCCGAGTACGTGGGCGGGATTCGCCAGCAGGTCGAGCAGGCCCTCGGCGAGCTCGGCGACATGCGTACCGATGGCATCGCGCGCATCAGCGGCGAGGTCGACAAGGGCATTCGCAAGCTCGACAGCGAGATCAGCGCTCTCCCGGGCAAGATGGACGAGGCCGCGCGGCGGGCTGCCGAGCCCTACGAGGGCTTGTGGGGCAAGCTCAAGAGCATCGGCCGGGGCGTCTGGAGCGCGATCGCCGGATTCCTCAAGGTGCTCGCCATCGTCGCGGCCGTGGTCGCGGTGGCGCTGATCGTCGGCGTCTCGTGGGAGGTCATCCTCGCCATCGCCGCGGTGCTCGGCACCATCGCCTTCGTCGTCGCCGCCGTGGCCGGAGTGTACGCGCGGTTCAGCACCTACCTCGCCGAGCACGGCAGCGTCTCGCTCGGCACCGGCGCCCTGCTGGTGCTGGCGGGCATCGGCGATGCCGTCGGCCTGAGCCAGGTCATCGAGGCCGGCCGGGGCCACCGCTTCTTCTCGGACGAGGCGCTGTCGGACGAGGAGCGCGCGAAGCTCGCCACCGAGGGGGTGATAGCCCTGGTCGGCACCTTCCTCATGGTGAAGGAGCTCACCGCGCCGGCCGAGGTGGCGCGGGGTGTCGAGGCCGCCGAGCAGGTCGGCAACGCGACGGAGCGCGTCGCCGCCAGCGGCGAGGAAGTCGTCGCCAGCGGCGAGAAGATCATGGCCGGGGCCGAGGAGCTCGGCTCGGGCACCGAGAAGGCCGGCGCGGCGGGCGACCGCCTCGCGACTTCGGGCGACGAGGTGCTCTCCAGCGTCGACGAGGCCGCCTCCTCGGGCGAGAAGGTCGCCACCGGGGCCGAGGAGACCGCGTCCTCCGGCGACCGCCTCGCCGCGAGCGGGAAGGCCTGGGACGACCCGGACCTGACGCCGAGCGAGGGTTGGAGGCAGTTCAAGGAGCACTACGAGGCGAAGGGGAGCGACTGGCGGGAGTCGGGCGAGACGTGGCAGTCCTACGAGCACCGGTTCGCGCAGGGGGAGCGGTTCGACCCGGAGACGGGTACCTGGCAGCGGCCGGCGTCCAGGCCGACCGATGTGGAGACACCGAGCGGCGCGACGACGAAGCCGACCGGTGGGGAGACGCCGACCGAGAAGATGCCGAACGAGCCCACGGAGACCGGGCCGACGTCGGGGGAGCTTCCAGCCTCGGGCGAGGCTTCGGCGCCCGTCGAGGGCTACTTCGAGCGCGTCGAGGAGCTGGAACACGACGTGAAGGCCCTCGTCAAGGCCTTCGAGGGCCGCACGGGCCTGGACAAGGCGGTACTTCCCGCGGTGCGAAAGGCCGAGGGCATCGTCGACCGGCTCACCCGTTTCATGAAGAATCCGCGCCTGCAGCGGGCGGTGGAGATCATCGAGGAAGTCCCGCCGGTGAAGTGGACGGTTCGGGGTGTCGAACAGATCGAGACGATTCCCGCCGCGGTCATCGCCGAGCTGGAGTCGCTGGGCGTGCGCGGCCTGGCCGCGGCGGCGCGGGCCCTGGTGGGCGAGACGAACGCCGTGGCCCGGTACCTCGCGGGACTCGCCGAAAGCGTGGAGGGCACAGAGGGCGTCTACGGCCTGGCCAAGGCCCTGGTGAAAGGCGCCAAGTGCGTCGAATCCGTCGAGAAGAGCCTCGAGAAGTTCGAGGGAGAGGCCGAGGGCCACGAGGCCGGCGGCGAGGAGACCGAGCACGCGGGCGGGGGGGAGACCTCGGACGGTCACGAGGACTCCGGTGAGTAGTGGTTTGGCCTGGGGCCCGTCGGTCGGCGGCGGCGCGAGGGCCCCGGGATGTCGCTGGAGGGAGCCATGGCTGTGGGGGCTTCCGCAAGCCTGCTGTTCGTGGCCGGCTCCGTCGTGAGCGCGCTGGCGCTGCGCGCCGCCGGGCGCGGTTCGGCCGAGCCCGGCGCGGTCTGTCGGCTCCTCCGCTGGCTGGCCTGGCCCCTGCGCCTGCTCACCGGGCTGTTTCGCTGGTCGCTGGCCCTGTCGCCGCTGATCGCCGTGCTGCTCCTCGGCCGCCTCAGCTTCGCCTGGGCCGCGGCTCGCTGGCCCGGCCGGGTCCGCCTGCCGCACAGCTTCACCGAGATGCAGACCCACGGCTGGGAACCGTGGGGCAACATGCTCCTGGCAGCGTTCTGGACCGGGGTCTTCGCCGGCATGGTCCTGGTTCTCGCCGGCATCGCCCACGCGGCGGACCCGCCCGAGCTGGGGGGCGGGGGCTCCCGGGCCGCGCGATTTCTGCGCGACCTGCCGCTGCGGGCCCGGTGGCTGTTCCCCCCCTGGTGGGTGGTGGCGGCGGTCGAGGTGCTGTGCGCGTCGGCGGTGGGCGATGCGCCCCGGAGCGGGCGAGACGCCACGAAGGCCTGAAGACGCGCTCCGGGCCGCGGCCTCGGGGACGGTCGAGGGGGGATCGCGGAGCGGGGGGCTCATCGAGGCGGCGCGCGAGCACCGGCGTTCCCTTCTACCGGCAGATCGTCGACCAGGTCGCCGACGCCGTGCGTTCGGGAAGGCTCCCGCCGGGGAGCCGCCTGCCGTCGG
>WGAH01000832.1 GCA_015489145.1 Deltaproteobacteria bacterium | reverse complement strand
GAAGGCCGGCGCTCCTCGTCCTCTCCGGCGGCCCCCGCTCGACAGGCTCGGCGGGCGCGGCCCTCCCGGCGGCCCCCGCTCGACAGGGCCGGCGGGCGGGCGCTATGTCCCCGGCGGCGCCTCCGGCGAGGGGCGCGGGAGGTCGCATGGCACGGTTTCCGGCGCGGCAGCTTTCATCGCGCGGCGCGCGGTCGGCGGTCCTGGCGCTGCTCCTGTCCGGCTGCGGGCTCAACCCCTCGCGGGTGCCCGGCAGCGCGCTGTTCGCCGACGACGGCGGGCGGGTCGAGCGGGACGGCGCCCTGCGCTTCGCGGTGGTGGGCAACACCCGGGGCGCCACCGCCGCCGACAAGGCGCCGGGCCGCGGGCGCGGGGGCTCGGAGGTCGCCCGGAGCATCGTCGCCGACATCGCCGCCCGCGCCGACCAGCTCGACTTCGTCGCCCACCTCGGCGACGCGGTGCGCCGCGGCACCACCCGGGAGTGGCGCGCCTTCCACGCCCTGTTCGCCCCCCTCGTCGACCCGGCCGCCGGCGGCACCCTGCGGGGCGTGCCCGTGGTCGGCGACCACGAGGCCCTCGGCGACCCGCGCTACCGGGGCTGGGGGGCCGCCTGGCCCTCCGTCGGCGCGGACATCGGCTACAACCGCGTGGCGAGCTGGTACGCCTTCGACGTGGACAGCGGCGGCACCGACTGGCGCTTCCTCGTGCTCGACACCGGGCGGGACCACCTCGGCAGCCGCTGGAAGGAGCAGCTCGCCTGGATCCCCCGGGCGGTCCAGGACGGCCGCTTCGACCACATCGTCGTGTTCATGCACGACGGCCTGTTCGACCTCGGCGGCTCCGAGCTGGCGATGAACCCCGGCGGCGCCCCGGGCGAGCTGCTGGAGACGCTGGAGGATGCCGTCGGCATGATGCGGGTGCGGGCCGTCTTCTTCGCCGGCCACGCCACCAGCCAGGTCATGCTCCCCGGCGGGCCCCTCGGCGAGCTGCACGTCGGCGCCGGCGGCGGCGGAGCGCCGGCCGAGGACCTCCACCGCTGGGGGCCGGCCGATGCCGCCGGCCTGGCCCGGGACGTGCAGCTCGAGCCCCGCTTCGACGTCGCCCTCATGCGCGCCCTGGACGCCTACGACCGCGAGGTGCAGCTCCCGCCCGTCGTTCTCGACGAGGCCCGCGCCAAGGGCTCCTTCGAGGGCTTCACCGGGACCTACGACGCCGCGAACTTCCCCGTCCAGGGCTGGTGGCAGGTGGCGGTCCTCGGCCCCACCCTGCGCGTCTCCTTCCGCCACCGCCTGCCCGACGGCGCCTTCGAGGACCGCTTCCGCATCTGGTACGACCCGGGCAACGGCTGGGCCGCCCGGTGAGCGGGCTCCTGCTGGGCCTGGACCCGGGTGGGAAGGGCGCCTTCGGCTGGGCGTTGGCGGAGGACGCGCCGGCGTGGCCGCTGCGCGTGGTGCGGACGGGGACGGCCGACTCGGCGCGGGAGGCGCTGGACGCGGCGCTCGGCGCGGCCGGCTCGACCCCGATCCTCGCCGCCGGCATCGACGCGCCCCTGCACTGGGTGGCCGAGGGGGATCGCGCGGTGGACGCGCGGCTTCGCAAGCGCATCGCCGAGCTCGGCGCGCCGCACCCCGCGGGCACGGTGCAGCACGTCAACTCCCTGCGGGGAGCCTGCCTGGTCCAGGGCATGGCGGCGGCGCTCCTCCTCCGGGAGCGGTTTCCGGCGCTCCCGATCTCCGAGGCGCACCCCAAGGCCCTCCTGTGGTTGCTCGGCATCGCCGCCCCCGGGGTTCCGGCGTCGTCGATCGGGTTCGAGGCGCTGGCCGGCTACCTGGCGCTCGCGCCCGGAGAAGTCCTCGACCGCCGGACGAGACGCGATCCGGCGCGCGCACGCGGGCGCGAAGCGGCCGCCGCGGGGGAGTTGGCGAAGGCGGGGGGCGCGGCTCCCCTTGGGGTGGGACCGGCCTGGACCGCCGCGCCGCGCGGCGGAGCCAGCGAGCACGCGCGCGACGCGGCGCTCGCGACCCTGGCCGCCCGGGCCGCGCTGCACGCGGTGGAGGGCTGGTCCGCCCTCGCCCCCCTCGACCCCGCCGCCACCACCCTGTCGCCCCTGTCCCCCCCGCGCGGCTACTGGCTGCCGCTCGGGGCCTCGTAGGCCTCGCGGTCCGGGACGGACGGAGAGCCGCCCGCCGGGGACGCGCCTCGTGCCGGCATCCTCGAGCGCCGCGCCGCCGCGAAGCCGGCGCGAGCGGGACGCCCGGCCCCGTCCCCCCCACGTACCCCCGGGCGAGGTGTCCGCTCAGGCGCCGAGGTCCGGGGTGCCGAAGCGGCTCGCCACCGCGGCGCCGACGGCGGGCAGGGCGGCGAGGATGAGCACGACCGGGCCGACGCCGGGCACGAGCCCGAGGGCCGCGAGCAGGCCGGCGCCCACCAGGAAGGGGGCCCAGCTCGGGCGGCCCTCCATCGGGGCGAGGCGGGCTCCGAGGAGCCGGCACAGCGCGACGGAGCCGAGCAGCCAGCCGATGCCGAGCAGCGCCAGGATCACCATCGTCAGCGGGATGCCGACGATGGTGAGCGCGAAGGCGACCCCGGCCAGCCCGCCGACGCCGAGGAGCACCGCGCCGGCGACGCCGTACCAGAAGGGCCGCTGGGCGAGGCGTTCCGCGATGCGCTCCACCCGGTCGGGCCACAGGCCGGCCACCAGCACGCCGATGCCCATCGCGGCGAGGAGCAGCGCCAGGCGCCGGGCGATGCCGTGGACCAGCGCCATGCCGGTGCGGGCCGGGGTGAAGGCGCCGGTCAGCGCCGAACCGTCGCGTCCGAGGGCCACCCGGTCGCCGTCGACGCGCCCGCCGGGGTCGACGGTGACCCCGCCGCCGAAGGAGACGGCGTCGCCCTCGACGCGGCCGGTGGCGGTCACCCGCACGTCCGAGGCGAAGGAGACGGCGTCGCCCCGCACGGTGCCCCGCACGACCACCGGGCCGGTGTAGCTGACGGCCTCGCCCACCACCTCGCCCTCGGGCACCTCGACGGCGCCGTCCCAGCGCACGAGGTCGGGGGCGGACCCGTCCGCCTCGACCGCCTCGGCCGTGGGCTCCTCCGCGAGCCCGGCACCGCCGGCCTCGAGGGCGTCGAGGCGCGCTTCGACGGCGGCGAGGCGGGCCTCGAGGTCGGCGAGCTCGTCGGCGCCGGGCCCGGCCTCGGCCGGGGCCTCGACGGCGGGCGGCGTCGCCGGTTCCGGTGCGGCCCCGGGGGCGGCGCGGGCGGGGAGGAGGCAGAGCAGGGCGGCGGCGATCATGGCTCCCTCGCGACGAGGCCGCGCACCCAGGCGGTGGCGGCGAGGAGGAGGACGGCGCCGGCGGCGGGCCAGGCGAGCGGGGGCAGGAGCGCCCCGGGCAGGGGCGCGGCGGAGAGGGCGGCGAGGAGGGCGCGGGCCGCCGCGGCGAGGCG
>WGAH01000831.1 GCA_015489145.1 Deltaproteobacteria bacterium | reverse complement strand
GGCCCCGCCGGCGAGCCCCGCCCGGGCCTCTACCCCCGGCACCGGAGACGCACCATGTTCCTCCTCGCCCTCGCCAGCCCCTCCCTCGCCGCCACGCTGACGGTCGACCCCGCCGACGCGAGCGCCTACGCCACGATCCAGGACGCGATCGACGCCGCCGCGAGCGGCGACGAGATCGACGTCGCGGCGGGCACCTACACCGAGTGCATCGACACGAGCGGCAAGGACCTCACCCTCGTCGGCGTGGACGGCAGCGACGACACGATGATCAACGGCCGCGGCGGCTGCACCAGCGCCGTGGCCATCCAGTCCGGCGAGACGGTCTCGATCAGCGGCTTCGAGATCCGCAACTCCACCTACCGGGGCATGGCCGTCTCCGGCGGCAGCACCGTCACCGCCGACGACCTCCAGGTCAACGGCTCGGGCAGCACCGGCCTGTCCGGCGGCGGCCTGGTCGTGGACGGCGCGACGCTGGCGATGAGCGGCTCCGAGATCAGCGCGAACACCGGCTACTACGGCGGCAACGTCTACATCACCGGGGCGGCCGTCGTCTCCTTCGAAAACACCGTCATCCAGGACGGGTGGGCCTACTACGGCGGCGGGATCTACGTCGCCTACGACAGCTCCGCCGGCGCGAGCACCCTCGAGCTGAGCGGCGCCGAGGTCAGCACCAACTACGCCTACTACTACGGGGCCGGCACCTACGCCGACGACTACACCGCCATCAGCAGCAGCGGCACCACCTGGTACGGCAACTACAGCACCTACGGAGCGGGCACCGGGGTCTACCTCGACGCCGCCGCCAGCCTGAGCACCGACGGCGACGCCTTCACCGACAACGCCGGAACCTACTACTACTACGGCTATTCCGGCGGCGCGGTCTACATGGGCGCCGGCGCCGAGATGAGCGCCACCGACACGAGCTTCTCGGGCAACTACGGCTACTACGGCGGCGCGATCCACGCGAGCAGCGCCAACACCCTCACCCTCGACGGCTGCACCTTCGACGGGAACCACGGCTACTACGGCGGCGCCGTCTACATGGCGAACGGCGGCACGCTGTCCGACACCGACGGCACCTACGACACGAACGACGCCTACTACTACGGCGGCGCCGTCGAGCTGAACACCTCGAACACCGCGAGCTTCGGCGGCACCACCTTCACCGGCAACACCGCCACCGCCTCGTCCGGCGGCGCGCTGGCGAGCTACTACCAGAACGCCGTCACCGTCGACGGGGCGAGTTTCGACGGCAACAGCGCCTACTACTACGGCGGGGCGATCTACTCCTACTACCCGGCCAGCGCCCTGGTCGTGACCGACAGCACCTTCACCGACAACGCCGTCTCCGGCTACTACGGCGGGGCGATCTACTCCTACTACGCCGGCGACCTCGAGATCGCCGACTCGACCTTCGAGGGCAACGAGGCGCTGTCCGGCGGCGCGGTGTACCAGGCCGACTACGGCGCCACGACGATCAGCGGCAGCACCTTCGACGGCAACGCCGCCACCACCTACGGCGGCGGCGCGGTCGTGACCTACCCGCGAAGCACCGGCGGCTACGCCACCACCATCGAGGACAGCTCCTTCAGCAACAACACCGCCGCCAGCCACGGTGGCGGGCTCTACACGGGCTACGGCAGCAGCGTCACCGTGTCGGGCTGCGCCTTCGAGGGCAACGCCGCGGGCAGCAGCGGCTACGGCGGCGGCGCCTACTTCTACTACACGCCCACCCTGACGGTGAGCCAGAGCACCTTCTGCCTCAACACCGCCTACTCGGGCGCCGGCGCCTACGCGCAGTACATCACCGGCACCAGCGAGTGGACGAACAACGTCTTCCAGGAGAACGCCGCCAGCGCCACCGGCGGCGGCCTGACCTTCAGCTCGAACACCTCGCTCGACTTCACCAACAACACGCTGGTCGGCAACGACGCCGGCACCTACGGCGGCGGCGCCTACTTCTACTACAGCTACGCCGACTTCGTGAACAACGCCCTGGCCTGGACCCAGGGCGGCGGCGCGGTCTACGCCTACGACAGCTACAGCGACACCTACAGCAGCTTCAGCTACAACGACTGGTACGACAACACCGGCGGCGACGCCACCGGGCGGTTCACCTTCCTGACGTCGACCGACGGCAACATCACCGACCCGCCGGACTTCCGGGACTACACCCTCGACGGCGACTGCTCCAACGACAGCCTCTACCTCGCCACCGGCTCGGCGCTGATCGACGCCGGCGACCCGAGCATCCTCGACACCGACGGCACCACGAGCGACATCGGCGCCTTCGGCGGGCCGGGATCGCCGGTCGTGGACGCCGACGGCGACGGCTACTACACCGACGAGGACTGCGACGATTCCGACAGCGCGGTCAACCCCGGGGCCTCCGAGGTCTGCGACGGGGTCGACAACGACTGCGACGGCGACGTGGACGAGTCCGACGCCACCGACGCGAGCTGGTGGTACGCGGATGCCGACGGCGACGGCTACGGAGACGGCTACACCAAGGAAAAGGCCTGCGACCAGCCCTCGGGCTACGTGCGGAACTTCCGCGACTGCGACGACACCGACGCCTCCATCAACCCGGCCGCCACGGAGACCGCCTACGACGGCATCGACCAGGACTGCGACGGCGCCGACCTCACCGACGTGGACGAGGACGGCTACGACGCCGACACGGTGGGCGGCGACGACTGCGACGACGCCGACGCCTCCATCAACCCCGGCGCCGCCGAGACCTGGTACGACGGCGTCGACCAGGACTGCGACGGCGCCGACCTCACCGACGTGGACGAGGACGGCTTCGACGGGGCGGCGGCCGGCGGCTCGGACTGCGACGACGGCGACGCCGACGTGTACCCGGGCGCCTCCGAGCGGGTGAACGGCATCGACGACGACTGCGACGGCACGGTGGACGAGGGCACCAAGCGCTACGACGACGACGGGGACGGCACCACCGAGCTCGGCGGCGACTGCGACGACGGGGACGCCTCGGTGCACCCCGGCGCGGAGGAGTCGGCGAACGGGGTGGACGACGACTGCGACGGGGCGGTCGACGAGGGCACGCGCGCCTACGACGACGACGGTGACGGGTGGAGCGAGGACGCCGGCGACTGCGACGACACCGATGCCTCGGTGAATCCCGGCGCCGAGGAGCTGGCCGGCGACGGGGTGGACGACG
>WGAH01000830.1 GCA_015489145.1 Deltaproteobacteria bacterium | reverse complement strand
GACGGGTGGAGCGAGGACGCCGGCGACTGCGACGACACCGACGCCTCGGTGAATCCCGGCGCCGAGGAGCTCGACGGCAACGGCATCGACGACGATTGCGACGGCAGCGTGGACGGCGGCACCTACGACGGCGACCGGGATGGCTTCGCGACCTCCGGCGGCGACTGCGACGACGAGGATGCCTCGGTGCACCCCGGGGCCGAGGAGACGGCGAACGGGGTGGACGACGACTGCGACGGGCAGGTCGACGAGGGCACGCGCGCCTGGGACGACGACGGTGACGGGTGGAGCGAGGACGAGGGCGATTGCGACGACACCGATGCCTCGGTGAATCCCGGCGCCGAGGAGCTGGCCGGCGACGGGGTGGACGACGACTGCGACGGGCAGGTCGACGAGGGCACCGACTGGTCCGACGACGACGGCGACGGCTTCACCGAGGAGGCCGGCGACTGCGACGACGGCGACGACGACGTGAACCCGGCGGCCACCGAGGTGCCGGGCAACTCCGAGGACGACGACTGCGACGGCCTGGTCGACGAGGTGGACGACACCGACGACGCCGACGGGGACGGGGTGACGGTCGACGCCGGCGACTGCGACGACGGCGACGGCTGGGTGCACCCCGGGGCCGAGGAGATGTGCGACGGGGTCGACAACGACTGCGACGGCGACGTGGACGAGGGTTGCGTCGCCGGAGACACCGGCGGCCTCGGCGGCGGCAAGGGGGGCGGCTGCGCCACCGGAACCGGCGGCGGGCCGCTGGCGCTCCTCGCGGGCCTACTCGGCCTGGCCCTGCGCCGGCGCGCCTGAGGGCTCCGCCCCCGCGCGGTCGGTGGCGACGAGCAGCGGCCCGAGGACGAGCACGTTGGCGCCCAGCGCCACCACCAGGGTCCAGGCGGTGAGCAGGCCGAAGGCGCTGGTCGCGGTGAAGGCCGAGGCGCCGAGCACGAGGAAGCCGGCCACGAGCAGCACCGTCGTGTCCACCAGCGAGCGGCCGGCGGTGCGGTAGGCGTTCAGCGCCGCCGTTTCGGGGTGGAGCTGGCGGCGGCGCCCGCGCTCGTAGACGGCGAGGAAGTGGATCGCGTCGTCGACGGCGATGCCGAGGGCCACGCTGAAGACCATGGCCGTCGCGGGCTTCAGCGTGGTGCCGGTGAGCCCCATGATCCCGAGCAGGGCCACCAGGGGCAGCAGGCTCGGCGCGAGGGCGACGAGGGTGCGGCGGGGCGAGCGGGTGCTGGCGAGCCAGACGGCGCCGATGAGCAGCAGGGCGAGACCGAAGGAATCGGCGAGCTGCCGGGTCAGCGTGCTGATCACCTGCTGGGAGAGCCAGCCGACCCCGGTGACGGTGGCGGTGCCGCCGAGGGGGCCGAGGAGCTCGGCGGCGCGGGCCTCGATGCCGCGCACCAGGGCGACGGTGGGGTGGTAGCCGGCGTCGTCGACGCGGGCGACGATGCGGGTGCGGACGTCCGGCTCGCCGGCGGCGTCGCGCCCCTCCCACAGGAAGGCCGGCACCGGGTCCTCCGAGCCCATGCCGAGGACGAGCAGGGCCTGGCCGACGGCGGCGCGGGTGGGGGGCAGGCCGTGGCCGCCGAGCGCCTCCCAGGCCAGGCGCGCCAGGTCGCCGAGGGCGACGACCTGGCCGGCGATGGGCCGGGCGCGAATCCAGGCCGCCAGCGCGTCCACGGCGGCGAGCGCCTCGGGATCGCGCGGATCCCGCCCGTCGAAGCGCACCTCGACTTCCAGGGGCAGCACGGCGCCCAGGTGTTCCTCGACCCAGCGCTGGTCCACCGCGACCCGCTGGTGGGGGCGCACCTCCTCGAGCACCTTGTGCTCGACGCGGGTGCGGGAGGCGAGGACGCCCATGACCGCGGCGAAGGCGGCGGCGCCGACCAGGACCGGCCGGCGGTGGCGGAGCACGGCGCGGCCGAGGGCCTCGACCCGGCGGCTGCGGGCGGCGGCCCGGGCGGCGGCGCGGCCGCTCGGCGCCGGCAGGCGGGCGAGGAGGGGGGGCACGAGGAGGAAGGTGACGAGGTAGGTGAGCATCACGCCCACGCCGGTGGCGAGGCCGAAGGTGCGGATCGGCGGCAGCTCGGTGGTGGTGAGGGCGAAGAAGCCGATCGCGGTGGTCAGGCTGGTGAGGAGGCAGGCGAAGCCCACCTCCCGGGCGGCGGCGCGGGCTGCGGCGCGGGGATCGTCGAGGCGGGCCGCGTCGTCGTGGAAGCGGTGGACGAGGTGGACGATGTCGCTGGTGCCCACGACGACGATGACGGCGAAGAAGGCCGGGGAGAAGATGTTGAAGGGCCGGCCGGTGAGCACGTAGAAGCCGCCGGCGCAGGCGGCGCCGAGGGCGACGCCGGCCATGCCGAGCAGGGTGTGGCGGGCGTCGCGGAAGCTCAGGGCGAACAGGGCGGTGCTGACGAGGAAGGCCAGCGAGACGAGCCAGCCCATGTCCTGCCCCATGAGGCGCACGAACCAGGTGCGGATCACCGGGATGCCGGCGAGGTGCCAGGAACCCTCGCCGGAGGGCGGGTCCTCGGCGAGGATGGCCTCGATGGCATGCAGGATGCGGTCGCGGTCGGCGTGGTGGTTGTGGGCGGCGTCGACGCGGGCGACGACGGCCCCGGCGGAGCCGTCCGGCGCGACGAGGAGGCCGGTGGCGATGGGGTGGCGGTCGCCGGGACGGAGGGGGCGGCTGGCGATCACGCCGTCGGCGTCGGGAAGGACGGCCTCGAAGGCCGCCGGGTAGGCGACATCGGCGATGCCCTCGATGCCGGCGACGGCCTCGGCGACCTCGGCGAGACGGGGGTC